>SKXS01000123.1 GCA_007128345.1 Spirochaetia bacterium | reverse complement strand
GTGGATATACAACCTTACTCAGCGGTCTGAAGGCCGTTGGAGGAGGGGATACATCATAGATCCGAATGATGGCAGACGCTACACAAGTGAGATAATATTCCACCCTGCCGATGGAAGGAAGTACATGGTGGATACCCTGGAAGTGAAGGGGAAGGTTCTCATTTTCAGCCGCTCCCAGTACTGGGAAAAGTCATCGCTGGCTGAGGTTCAGGCTCACGTAAACTGACTCTGATATGCTTTATGTGCTGCAGCATTATATCCCATGATTGATAAACTCTACTCCCCATGCCGACTGTGCCCAAAGTTGTGCGGCACGGACCGGCTATCCGGTTCGCTCGGCTTCTGCGGTACCGGCACCGGTATCTCCATGGCTTCTGCGGTGCTCCATCGTGGAGAGGAGCCCCCAATCAGTGGAGAAAAAGGCTCTGGAACC
The DNA here is from genome assembly GCA_007128345.1 of Spirochaetia bacterium. GTDB lineage: Bacteria > Spirochaetota > Spirochaetia > PWKH01 > PWKH01 > SKXS01. The sequence goes on along the minus strand of SKXS01000123.1, from coordinate 18,557 downwards.
ATTTTCTTTACCGGGTGTACGCTTCAGTGCGGATACTGCCAGAACTGGCAGCTCTCCCATGCTGCTTCATATATGGGAGTCACTGTATCTACAGATGAGTTTGTCATGATCTGCCTTGAACTCCAGAAACGGGGAGCGGAAAATATTAACCTGGTAACCGGCACACATCAGATTCCTGCAATTATCCAAGGGATATCCATGGCTGAGGAACAGGGACTCTCCATACCGATAGTGTGGAATTCGTCAGGATACGAAAGGACGGAAATACTTGAGCATATTAATCCGTTCATAGATATCTATCTTATAGATATAAAGACATTGGACAGGCGCATAGCCGCTCAATACTGCGGTAGTCCGTCCTACGTGGATGCCGTAACCGGGGTAATCCCTTGGATTGTGGAACAGAAACCGATTCAGTATGAAAGAAACAGGCTTCTTCAGGGAGTGATCATCCGGCATCTGTTAGTGCCTGGAGAAATGGATGCAACCTGGGAAGTGCTCGCTTGGTTTGCTGAAAAGTTCAAGGATCATGCCCTTCTCTCAGTCATGCTCCAGTTTATCAATCCATGGGACAGGACTGCTCCTGCAGGAGATATGGAGACATCGGTCATCAAAGCGCTGGAAGAGTATGCAATAGAAGACGGCTTCATTCAGGAAGTGACGCAGGACGATGCATGGCTCCCTGATTTTTCTCAGGTAAATCCATTCCCTCAGGAATATTCATCTCCCGTGTGGCACTGGAAAAGCGGCTTTCTCGGTTCTTAGCAGCTACTCCCACTCGGGTCCGATTGTTGTCCCGATGAAAGGCCTTCCTTCAAGAATGGCCATGGTATTCTCAATATCAGTACCGCCTGCGCAGATCACCTGGAGACCGATTTCAGATGCCCGCTTGGCGGCAATCGGATCAAAGGGCACATTCTTTCCCGGCTCCCATTCGTCACCTACCATTGCACGGAACTCCTTCCATCCCATGTGGTCCACCGGTTCTGCAGCAGGGTCAACTTTGGGATCAGCCGTATATACCTTGCTGATATTCGACAAATTGACTACCTGCTCAGCGCCGAACCGTTCAGCCAGCACTACTGCATCCTTGTCAGTAGAAAATCCCGGCTTCCATCCTGCTGCGATGAGCACCCTTCCGTCAAATAAGAAATCTGCAGTAGGGTCAGTGACAATATCTGTAGGGCAGAGATCGAGGAGCACTGACCGCATGAGCTGCGCGTTCAGCCGGGTAGCTGAGATACCGATAAGATCCTGTTCGTATGAACTGACTTCACTCGCGATCTTCCGGTATGCCTGCTGGTATATGCGGGCTGTTGATCCTCCTCCGGTGACTATGATAAGCCGGCTGTCATCTGATCCGGCCAGATACTTCCTAATTAATGCAGCGAATGATGAGATGAATGATACATCTACAGCCCCGGGTACGATAATGGAGCCGCCAAGTGAGAGAACCGTTACATGGGCCATGGAAATCCTCCAATGCACTATATGAAAACCAGCATACTTAAAAAAAACAATACGAACAAGCTGAAAAATGAATCAAAAAGATCTCCTTGCGGCATATTACAAGTATGAGCATAAACAAAGGAGCGAATATGACAAACTTAAATTCTGTACTGGTGGAAGGGAACCTGACGCATGATCCGGAATCCATTACCACAGCAAGCGGATCTCTGCTGTGTAAGTTTACCCTTGCAACGAACCGATACTACAAGGTAAACCAGGTTCCCCAGGAAGAAGTGAACTTCTTCCAGATAGAAATCTGGGGAGATAGAGCATCAGCCTGTATGAACTACCTGAAGAAGGGCAGGGAAGTACGGGTCATTGGCAGGCTGAAGCAGGAACGCTGGGAAGCTGGGGATGGCACAAAACGTGAACGGGTGGTCATCGTTGCAGAGCATGTAGAGTTTGGACGTCACGGCAGAAAAGCAAGAGAGACCGAGGATGAGGCAGCATCTGCTGAGGCATAATTCTGAGGGCAGGATCTGAAATATAGGTCCTGCCCCTTTTCATTCATTCCATTTCTCCTTATATTATTTATTATAAATACAGCTAAACCTGTGAGGAGATAGGAATGAGTGCAGAAGTCACGGTAACCAGCAGTAATTTTTCAGAAGAGGTTCTCAAGTCGGACAAACCAGTCCTCGTTGATTTTTGGGCGGACTGGTGCATGCCATGCAAGATTTTAGGCCCGATTATTGAGTCAATTGCAAAGGACTACAGCGACAAGATAAAGGTTGCGAAGCTCAATGTTGATGAATCGGGCGATGTTGCATCTCAGTACAATATCGTAAGCATACCCACCCTTATTATCTTCAAGGATGGAAAGCCTGTGAAGCACCGTGTCGGCGCGGGATCAAAGAAAGCTATAGAAGAACTTATCAGCCAGTTCATCTGATCTGAACCTTACGTACCGGCGGCTAAGGTTCCGGTATGTATGCTTCCGTTTTATTCTCGTACCCGAAGGTTGATCCTCGTGTTGGAACTATGATCCAATCATCACGAGTTCTTGTATAGGATCCCGGAAGCCTGCTCATGGATCTGGTAGCCGTTGAATAGGTTGACGGCACCCCGTCTTCGGGTCTGACTGTCTCATGGTCTGCATCCCACCCGCCCTCCATGCAGAGGAATGCTGTACGCTTGAGCATGGATGATGAACCGAACCCGCGATAGCGTTCATCGGAATCAGAAGTCCTGTCGCTGTAGAATAGCCCGTCCATCAGATCTCCCGAAGGTGAATCATAGAGGGTTATCACGCCATTGTTTCCTGAGAGCCCGATGCCGCCTTGGATCCATACATCCCAGGCCTCATCATGAGTGCCGGGTACGGATGCTGCAGCCCGGTCTTCTGCTTCGTCAGGGTGGGGAGGATCCAGCTCTCTGCAGTGGACAATGATGTAATCGCCTGGATTCACTTCCAACGGCGGTAATATCTTGATCTGCCTATAGTCCTGCTTTGTCCCGTCGTATAGGGTTATCCCCGCCGTACATCCCCCTGTTGTTACCAGCAGTTCGATTCGGTCAGGGTGGTTTGCTGATCCTCTGGTGGTGAATTCATTGATGATCAGGCGGGCTGTATTGGGGTTGAATCCGTAGACCGCTGTGATCAAGTGCAGGCGGTTGCTGTCAGCATCCTCGAAATAGCCGGATACCGTGCGGCGTTCACCAGGCGGTATAGGAGGATCAATGTGCAGCATGATCTGACTTCCGTCGAGAGTGATGTCTGTTATCCGGTGATCAGCTTCAATGAACAGTTTTTCTTTACTGGTAGAAACAGATTTGTCGAACAGCAGAAGTAATGACGATACATCAACTGCAGCCGCTGATACAAACCGTGGAGGTACCGTATCACCGGATAACAGCACACGATAATCCGCTGGGAAAGAACATCCGGTACCTAGAACCTGCAGTGCAGCATGGAAAAACAGCGCGGTCAATAGTGATCTCAGAGCATATTTAGACATAGAGGTATCCTCCTTATAGTATTGAACAAAGCATTAATCACTATTCTTGATTCATGTAACCAAACTTATTCTTGCATAAAGTTCTCATTTACCCGATAATTTGCCAGATATATCCTATATTTCAAGGAGTGCACATGTGCGGAATAGTTGGGTACTGCGGTCCAAAGGCTGCCTCCCAAGTCCTGATAGAAGGGCTCAAACGGCTTGAGTACCGGGGGTATGATTCTGCCGGTGTATGCATACTTAAGGATTCAGGTTTCAAGGTAATACGCAGGACCGGTAAAATCAGGAATCTCCAGGAGGCGCTTGGTGACGGGGAGGCGGGGAATTGCGGCATAGGACATACCCGCTGGGCAACCCATGGTGAAGTCACCGAAGAGAATGCGCATCCCCATACTGACGGGAATTCTGAATTTGCCATTGTTCACAACGGAATTATTGAAAACTACCAGATGCTCAAAGATGATCTGGAACACAAAGGCAGGGTGTTCCGCTCTTCCACTGATTCTGAAGTCATTGCACATCTGCTTGCTGAGCACTACCGTGACAGCCTGGAACAGGCCTTGCGTGATATCATTCCCCTGCTCAAAGGAACCTACGGGATAGCTGCGGTGACATCCCGTGAACCGGGGAAAATTATCGGAGCCCGCAATGGCTCACCACTGGTCATCGGAATTGGGGAAGGGGAAATGTTCCTGGCCTCCGATGTTACTGCAGTGCTTGCCTATACCAAGCAGGTAGTCTACTTGAACGACGGCGAAATGGTCTGTATTACCAGTGACGAGTACCGTACATGTGATGTACATGACCGGATTATCAAGAAGCAGGTAGAACTAGTGGAATGGGAGCTTGAGGCTATTGAAAAGCAGGGGTTCAAGAGCTTCATGGAAAAGGAGATCTACGAGCAAGTTGATTCAGTCCAACGGGCATGTCAGGGGCGTATCAACCCGGAGGCGGCAACAGGACATCTGGGGGGGCTCAATATGCTGCCCGGGGAACTCAGGGAGATTGAGCGGATCCGAGTTATTGCTGCGGGCACTTCGTACCATGCGGGCATGATCGGGTGCTACCTGCTGGAGAAAGTAGCTCGTATTCCCTCATTTGCTGAACTATCCTCGGAAGTCCGGTACAAGAACCCGGTTATAGAACCCCACTCACTTTATTTTGCTGTTTCACAGTCCGGAGAAACCGCCGACACTCTCTATGCTATGCGTGAACTGCAGCGTAAGGGAGCGAAAGTGCTCGGGTTGTGCAACGTTATCGGGTCTACCATAGCCCGTGAGTCGGACGGCGGCGTCTATCTCCACTCCGGACCGGAAATCGCTGTGGCATCAACAAAAGCGTTTACCTCGCAGCTGACAATCTTCTATATCCTCACGTTGCTGTTTGCACGTATGAAGCACTACTCCCTGGAGGACGGGCTGAAGTTCATAGAAGCCCTGGAATCGGTGCCTGGCCACCTGCAGACTATCCTCGATAGGGCGCATCAAGTTGAAGCACTGGCAAAGAAGTATGCAGGCTTCAAGGATTTCTTGTTCCTGGGGAGAGGCATCAACTATCCGGTAGCGCTTGAGGGAGCGCTCAAACTGAAAGAGATTTCCTACATCCATGCCGAAGGATACAGTGCCGCTGAAATTAAACATGGTCCTATCGCCCTGATCAATGAGCAAACTCCGAGTTTGTTTATAGTTCCTGACGATCACCTGAGGGACAAGATCATCTCAAATATGAAGGAAGTGAAAGCCAGGAGAGGGAAGCTTATTGCCCTAGCCGTGGAAGGTGATTACGGAGTTGCAGATATTGCGGATGACACCCTGTTTGTCCCACGGGCCCACGAGCTGATCTATCCTTTTCTCATGGTCGTTCCCCTGCAGCTGTTTGCCTACTACTGCGCTCTGGAATTAGGCTGCAACGTGGATCAGCCGAGGAACCTGGCAAAAAGCGTGACAGTGGAGTAGGTATCCTGGATTAGCAGTTGCACTATCTCTACATGTTGCCAGTGTAGGGATACTATGCATGCATTTGGATCTCAGGATTTTCCAACCTGCATACGTGATGCAAAGTCAGGCAGAAAGATCAGTTAAGGGCGAGGTAGACGAGCCGGCGCTGAAGCGGTACAGTAGACCCGAGCATCACTCGAGTCACTGCACTGAGCAGCAGGATCATGTGATCCAAGGGGAGAGGACATGGCAAAACTCTGGCAGAAAACGTATACCGTGGATTCCCTGATTGAAGCATTCACCATCGGCCGGGACTATGAGACCGACCGTAATCTTGTCCAGGCTGACTGCTGTGCATCAATCGCGCATGTGCGTATGCTGGAGCGCATCGGGATGCTGCAGGAATCGGAAGCCAAAGCACTTGAAGCTGAACTGCTGCGTATGATAGCCATGGATCGGAAGGGATTATTTCAGATTTCCCGAGAGGACGAAGACTGTCATACAGCCATTGAGCAACATCTAACCGAGAAGCTGGGAGAAGCAGGCAAGAAGGTGCATACCGGCAGAAGCAGGAATGACCAGGTGCAGACTGCCCTGCGGCTATGGGCCAGGGACATGCTTTTCAGAATCATTGAAGAAGGTCTTTCCCTCGCAGACCGTCTCCGGTGGTTTGCTGAGATGCACATGAGAATTCCCATGCCCGGCCGGACGCATATGCAGATTGCGATGCCGTCTTCTGTCGGTCTATGGGCTGCAGCCTACGGTGAGGAGATCTTCGACGAGACGGCTCTTCTTTTCTCGGTACTCGACCTTGTTGACCAGTGTCCTCTGGGATCTGCCGCAAGTTACGGTGTTCCTCTCCCTCTAGACCGCGAGTATGCTGCTGAGCTTCTGGGGTTTTCACGGGTGCAGAACAATGTGCTCTATGCAAACAATTCCCGAGGGAAGTTTGAAGCGGTTATCGTAGACGGTCTTGAGTACCTTGCCCTTACCATGAGCAAGATTGCCCAGGATCTTATTTTCTTCTCGCTCCCTGAGATTGGGTACTTTAGTCTCCCCGATGAACTCTGTACGGGCTCGAGCATCATGCCTCAGAAGAAGAATCCTGACGGTCTCGAACTGATACGGTCTAAGGCAGCTCTGGTTTCATCCTATGGAATGGCTATCAAGAACGTAATCAGATCACTGCCTTCGGGATACAACAGGGACTTCCAGGATACCAAGGAACCCTTTATTTCTGCAGGTATGACTGTCTGCCGTATGCTACAGGTCATGGACCTTACCTTCGATAAAGTCAGGGTCAACAGCGAAGTCCTCACACAAAGTTTTACTCCTGAAATCTACGCAACGGATCAGGCCCTTGCATACGTGCAGCAGGGAATGAGTTTCAGGGACGCATACCGTAAGGCAGGCAGTAATCCTGCACAGTGGGAGCAGAAGGACCCTGCAGATGCAATTATGGAGCGTACTTCCCAGGGCACTACAGGAAACCTCAGGCTCGATGTCCTGGAAAAAGAAATTGACCGCATACGCTCGTACGGTGAGCAGCGGAGATTCAGGCGGGATGAGGCAATCAGGAAGCTCGCTGGTGAGGACCTCTGCTTTTTCTCGTGCTAGCCGCGGTTTCCGGAATACTGCAATGTGAATCACATCCTCCTCCGTCCCCATGCTTCAATCTGTTCAGAGTTGACCACCGATTCACTGGTATGGTATGCTCAAGCAATGAGCATCATTAAGCCAAATAAACTCGGCGTGATCGCAGGACCGGGCTCGGAGCGTTTTGCCTACAAGGTGCTTCGACAGCTGAGGTTGCTGTATGCAAAACGGTACCGGCAGATTTCGTCCGCGCTTGCCAAGCGCCACGGGATGAATGAAGAGGAAGTGCTGCGTTTCGTCATGCTGATTGAGGATATGAATTCCCGGAAAATTCCTTATACCAAGCTGCCTAAACAGTACCATGCGCCGAATTTTGAGATACCCGTCAAGTACACCAGGTTTGCGAACACGGAGGTGAAAGCTGAAATCCTCCAGTCAGTAAGGGGACTTCGGGTGTTCATCATTCACGACACTACCAACGAATATCCTATACAGCTGTGCGGTAATGATGCTCCGGTCACTATGACAGTGAACGACCACATCATGATCCTCTTTGCAACAATCAATGCGGTTCAGGTAGCCGGAGCTGAAAGTGTCCAGCTCGTGCTGCCCACGTATCCTTACTCCCGTCAGCACAAAAAATCAACGAGGGAAGCCCTTATGGCCAGCTGGTTTGGGCGTATGTGTGAGTATATGGGGGTTGAGCGGATCATCACACTGGACATTCATTCGCGGGAGATTGAGAACAGCTTTAACAGGCTTAAGTTGGAGAACCTCCATGCGAGCTATCAGATACTTATCCAGCTTAAGAAAATCGTGGATTTCAAGGATCCGAACCTTGTGGTTGCAAGTCCAGATACCGGTGCAATCACCAGGAACAAGTTCTACTCGGAAGCTCTCCACAAACCTTTGTCCACCCTCTATAAGGAGCGGGACTATTCGCGAGTGAGTACAAGTGCTCAGCAAAGCAATATACGGATCATTAAGCTGCTCGGTGAGGTAAAGGGCAAGGTAGTGCTCATGGCTGATGATATGATTGGCACCGGTGGAACCCTCCTGGGCGCAATGAAGGAGATGAAGTCACTTGGGGCGACAAAGATTATTTGTGCTATCAGTCTGCCCTTCTTCAACCGCAATGCCATAGAAGAATTTGACCAGGCATATAAAGATGGATTGTTTTATCGGATTATTGGAACAAACGCTGTATATCACAATGAACGGCTGCTCAGCAAGGAGTGGTTCATCAACACAGATGTTACAGACCTCTTTGCGCGGATTATATCACGCCTCCATCACGGGAGAGCTCTGAGTCCTCTGCTTGACAACAGGAAGTTCATCAGGAAGCTCGTTGATGGGGAGTAGATGAGATGCCTGTTCCGGGCGCATCAGGCATTATGCTTTGAGAATACTTCCTGCTCATACACCTGCTGAAACCGGTCCTGAATTTCGAGAAACAGTTCAACTAAGTGCGGATCAAAGATGGTGCCTGATTCGCTGACAATGAACGATACTGCATGATTGTGACTCCAGGGGTCCTTGTATTCCCGCTGAGAACGCAGCGCATCATATATGTCAGCCATAGTGACGATCCTCGCTTCTAACGGTATATCTTCTCCTGCAAGTCCGTCAGGGTAACCCTTTCCGTCCCATCGCTCGTGGTGATGCCTGGCAATGAGGGCAGCGGTCTGCAGGGTTGTGACATTTGAGAGAATCTCATATCCCAGGACCACATGGGCCTTCATGATTTCTTTTTCATATTTTGAGTATGCGTCCGGTTTCATCAGGATTGTGTCTGAGAGGCCAACCTTACCGATATCATGGAACGTACTGAACAGTTCAAGATCACTGCACCACTGTTCAGGCATGCCCAATTGTTCAGCAAGTATGCGTGAATAGATACCGATCCGCTTCATATGGGAACCGGTAATATCATGGCGTGATTCACCAAGGTCAGCAAGTGCCTGATAGCATTGGATGCGGATTTCCTTTTCCTGCTCTTGGAGAAGGTCTTCGGCTTCTATCAGTCTCCGGGCTACCGCAATGTGGCTCTTGAGCACTCCTGGAGATACCGGTTTAGACTGGAAGCAGTGGGCTCCTTTGTCTATCGCCACAACCAGGTCCTCTTCTGCAGTCTTGGAGGTTAAGAGGATGACGTAGATCAGCGGGATGCGGCCATTAAGCCGCTCCGCTATTTCCACCCCGGTATATCCCTGCATCATCCAGTCGAGAATAGCAATTCTCGGCGGATGCTCGGATAAAAGGTGTTCCATGGCTTCGTTTCCATCTTTGCAGCTGATTACTTCAAAGCCCCAGTTCTCCAACTGGACTTTTAAGATGAAGCGCATAGAGCGGTCATCATCCGCAATTAGTATTCTCATGTATCCTCTCTTCTCATCTTCCAATTATGTAAATGCCCTAATGCTCAGTGCTGTGTATGTACCGTTCAAACTCTTTGAGAAACTGCTCCACCGAGTCTTTAATGTGCGGATACAATTCTGCGCATTTCTCAAAATCCTCCAATTCGGTCGATGCCAAGATGGCAGCAGCCAGGCTGCTGCCCCGTTCTGCACCTATATTAGCAAGGCTTCCTTTAAGCGTATGGGCTGTTTCGTACACTGACGTATAGTCCTTATCTTCGATAGCTTGGCCTAGCATGACTATATGGTTCGGAAAATCTTGCTTGACGATATCCAGAATTTCGCTCATGAGCTGGATATCGTTTCCAAGTATATCGAAGATACGTTTTCGGCTGAAGTCCGACAGTGGTTCCACAGACAGCTCCTTGTACAGATTCCTATATTATTTTTGATGACCCTTTTTTACAAGTCCCTGATCAAGTGCATATCCCCAGTATGCTGCCTCGAGTACCCGGACCATATCGTGGTAATCCACCTGCTCCGGATTATAAAACTGAGACGGATCCCCTAGGGCAAGCCTAGCTATGACCGGGATGTGCTGCGGTTCCATGACGAGAGATCCATCGGTGCGCTGCACATCACGGAATCTGAGGGGATACTGCCGTGCAGTCAGTTCATGCAGATGTCCAGCCAGACCTCGTATTGACGCAATAACTGCTTCAGGACGCTTGGACGGCTTGGTCTCCATGTACTCAGCTTTTCCCCTGAGGGGAAGCAGAAGCAAAGATATTTCGCTGCGAATCATATGGAGATTATACTCAAGTCCATATGACAGGAGGATTCCCATGCAGATGCCATGGGGAATGCCGCACACTGAACCTGCACAGTGCCCCAGGGTATGCACTATACTTACCATGGAATTGGAGAAGGCAGCACCGGCAAGGTGCGATGCTACAGCCATCTGCAGCCGGCTCTCCTCATCATGCGGATTGATGATTACCTGGGGCAGGTTACGGGCTGCCAGTTCGACGGCTTGCAATGAAGCACTGTCGCTCAGAGGATTTTTTGCAAGCGATATGAAGGCCTCAATCGCATGGGTAAGGGCATCCATACCAGTGGCTGCAGTCATGAGGGGAGGCAGGGTTACCGTCATCAGCGGATCAAGTACAGCTGCATCCGGTATAAGATACGGTGAGGTATAGGAGATCTTTCTGCCGGTGTCATGATCTTTGATCACTGCAACTTGTGTGGCCTCACTTCCTGAACCGGAGGTTGTAGGAACTGCGTACAGGGGTATGAGGGTCTCCTGCAGGCGGCCTGCGCCGCTGTATGCAGATAGGTCATCTCCACCCAATGTGCTCACCATGCGGATTCCCTTGGCGGTATCCATGACGGAACCGCCCCCGACAGCCACTATACTGTCGCAGTTACGCTCTCGGAACATGGCAGCGCCGCGGGCTACGGCATGGGTATCGGAGTCAGCGGGTACATCACTGAAGACTGCGCTGACGGTGATTGCATTCTCCTGATTTCCGGACGGTTTTGAAGCTCCCAGGACGGACAAAACCAGCTCCGTCAGTCCTGCTTCCTGGACTCCCCGGTCGGTTACGAGCAGCGGACGGGAGGAGCCCAGGGATGCCATGATACCAGGGAGCTTTCTGAGAGCACCATGCCCTGCAATGGTTCTCTGGGTTCCGGCGTAGTGGAAATATTTTGGCAGGCGCATTACCTGGCTCCTTTCAGTGAGGTATCCAGCAGCTCAAGCACTTCCGCAGCCTGCATGCTGGAGGCGAGCCGGGATGTGTTGCGGGCTAAATTCACAATAACATCCCGCTGTCCATCGGCATCGGCATGGGCGAACGCTCGTTGCTCGAGATCCTCAATCCACGAGATGCCGTCAGTATCCTGGGGCAGACCAAGGAGTACCGGCAGACTGTCGAGGAATGACAATGCAGCACCATGACGGGATTTTATGAGCTCAAGCATGTCGGGAAGCAGGGCATGCACCACTTCAGCCTGGGATGCCAAACCGGAGGAGCTGCACAAAGCCGCTAGGGATGTCAGAGGTCCTGGCAGAATGTTCGGCTGAATCATGGAGGCGTATACAGCTGCGCAGGCTGACGCATGTCTTCCTTCTTGAGACTGCATGTGCATAATCCCGTGATGCAGGCTGAGCAAGCCGGAACGTACATACATTTCGATAAGCGGGCTGGTCCTGGACGGACGGACAGCTTCCAGGAACTGAGCCAGGGCAAACAATGCTGTACGTGCGGTATGTGTTATGGAACCTTGTGGATATCCCCGGGAGTCTAAGAATATCCTGCTGGGTACTAATGCTGCATGCGACAGGCAACACCCGTACAGTTCAGCGGTTCCGGCTGCTTCCCTCCCGTCAAGATGGTCCGTCAGGACTGAGAAAAGCGGATAGAACCGGTGATGCTCCGTACACGTATATTCTGCGAGTTCGCTGAAATCTGCAGGCGGTTGTGCATCCGGAGATGCTGAAAAGCTGGAAGCTGCTGCGTTAAGAAATTTTGCCCAGGCTTGGAGACTTCCGCCTCCAAGCGCAATGATGCCGGTGCATTCGCTTGAAACAAAGAGTTTGCACATCTCCATAAGTTCCTCAAACCCCTCGTGTGAGCCGTCTATACACATACCTATGAAGCCGCGTAGTTTTGTCTGTTTCATGCATCTCCGCAGAAGCTTGTACAGGTGTCTTCCTTCACGGTCATCCCGATATATGACAAACGGGGAAGGGCATTGAACCCTCTGCAGCTCCAGAGGCAGGTGATCAAGGGCGTGGAGGCCTGCAAACAGCTCAGACCGAACGTGAAAGGAGAAGGAAGTGCTCACCTCATGACCTGTGTCTGCTCTTCCAGTCATCTGGCCCATCCTGTGAGCACCCTCATATATATGGCTGCTCTGCGGCGGCGCCTATGTGACGGAGACTGATATCGTTTCACTGCCCGGACGGCAATGAATCGGGGCAGCAGGTAGATTTCTGCGAGGTCGAGCACCCGAACCATAGCACATGCATCTGACAGGGAGCCATGGACGAATAATCGTTCCCTGGCTGCGGCAAGGGCTGTTGACTCCCTGAACGTGAAGAGACTCATTGCCAGCGCGGGTGAGGCGATGACCATGCGCAGATGCGCTTCACCGTCAGGAGAACCGCTGCCGAGGTATCTGACTCTTCCGTCAAGCTGCTTGGCTATGGTCATCCCAGGTCCGTTGGGCCAGACACTCAGGATGAAGGTGAACCCTTCAGGCAGTCGACTGAACTCCTCACGGACGGACGGGTCAACAGCAGCGCATGCCTGAACCGCCTTCCCTAAAAACCAAAAAAGAACAGAAAGGTAGATCCTAGTTCCCAGAGCATCTGCAGCACCATGTTTCCTGATTTGTTTCATTACATCTCCAGATTGTCACATTGTAGTGTGCTCTCCGGTGATGTCAAGTCCATTGTCGTATTCCATGATACTCTGCTATACTTAAGCTATGCAGAAAACACAGCAGTTTGTGCCGGATAAGAATAATATTCTCCAGGCTTCAGAAAACATCAGAGATATGGCCCACGTAACTCCTGTCATGACGTGCAGAACCCTGAACGACATGGCAGGGAGGAACCTCTACTTCAAGATGGAGAATTTTCAGAAAGCCGGGGCATTCAAGTACCGTGGTGCGCTTCATGCGGTGAAGACCCTCCGGGACATACCGGCGGTTGCAGCGCATTCTTCTGGGAATCACGCGCAGGCGCTTGCTCTGGCAGCCCGGCAGAGGGGCATTCCTGCCTATTTGGTCATGCCGAAAGGATCCACCCCTGCAAAGGTTGCCGCGGTACGCTCCTACGGGGGAACAGTAATTCCGTGCGAGAACACCCTGGAATCACGGGAGCAGACCCTTCTGAAAGTGCTTGAGGATACCGGGTCCGCTTTTATCCATCCGTATGACGACGGGCGGACCATATCTGGTCAGGCTACCTGTGCCAGAGAATTCATTGAGCAGGCTGGAGACCTTGATGTAATTGTCACACCGCTAGGCGGCGGAGGACTCTTGTCAGGAACCGCGCTTTCCGCTTACTATTTCGGAAAGTACATCCGGGTGGTGGGGGCTGAGCCTGCAGGAGCTGATGACGGATACCGTTCCTTTGTGAGCGGTACGCTTGTAACGGATCTGAAGCCCGATACAATTGCGGACGGACTGCGCACACGTCTGAGTGAACTCACCTTCTCGATCATCAGGAACTATGTCCACGAAGTGGTCACCGTGAGTGAAGAGGAAATTATTGAGGCCATGAGGCTGATGTGGGAACGTATGAAGGTGGTTATTGAACCGTCAGCAGCAGTTCCGGTTGCTGCGATGGTATTCAGGAAAGCGAAGTGCTCCGGAACGAATGTCGGAATCATCGTGTCAGGTGGCAATGCGGATCTCACCAGCCTGCCATGGAAAGGAGCTCCCAGTGGCGCTTCATATAACTGACGCATGTACCGGGTGCGGTGCCTGCAGAAGGATATGTCCTACACATGCGGCATCCGGTTCTTCCGGTTCGCCCCATGCGATTGATTCACGCCTGTGCATCGAATGCGGCGCATGCGGCAGGGTGTGTCCCGCCGATGCGGTTGAGGATATCTTCGGCACTCCGGTTGCCTGCCTCCCGAGAGGTGAGTGGATGATACCCGTTTTCATTACCGCTGCGTGCAGGGCATGTGAAGCATGCGTGCAATGCTGCCCTGCAGGAGTGCTGGCCATGAAAGAGCAGGAAGGCAGGCGTATTCCTGCACTCGCACAGCCGGACGGATGTGTGAGCTGTTCCTGGTGCGCGACTTCATGCATGTTCGGTGCTGTGGAGATGCGGCGGAAAGGAGCGGATACCCAGTGATTGATATCTACGGAACCAGCAACCACTATCTCGACGTAAACCTGAGCAGCAGGCAGTGGAGCGTATTCCGCATTCCTGAAAATCTCACAATGTCCTATCTGGGAGGCAAGGGAATAGGGCTGAAGCTCCTCTATGACCGGATGGACCAAATCGCCAACGCTGACCCGCTGGGAGAGGAGAATATTCTCTGTTTCTCCATGGGAGCCCTCCTGAGTTCAGGTGCGCCAGGCAGTGCCAGATTCTCCGGCATCACAAAGTCTCCCCTGACCGGCATCATGGTTACCTCGTCCTGCGGCGGTCCTTTCGGTGAAGCCTGCAAGACCGCGGGGTGGGACGGTGTACTTATTTCAGGCAAGGCATCATCTCCGGTCATCCTGCGCATAGATGAACTGGGAGTCACCTTTGAGGATGCCCGTGACTACTGGGGGCTGGATACCGAGCAGACCAGGGAGAAGCTGCGTCTGAGCGTTCGTGAGGGAGAACTGACTATCGGGCAGGCTGGAGAACACGGAGTGCTGTACGCCAACATCCGATCAGGAAACAGGTTCCTGGGCAGGGGCGGAATGGGTGCGGTCATGGGAGCGAAGCTCCTCAAGGCAGTGGTAGCCCGGGGGAGGTCCCATGTGATAGTTCCGGTGCTTCCCGACCTCTTTGCTCGTACACGCAAACGTTCCGGCAAATACCATGAGCGTAATTTCTTTACCATGCGCTATCGTGCGTACGGAACGAATGCCAATGTGCGGCTTGGTAAGGGCACCGGGATATACGCGGTCCACAACTTTCAGGACCGAACCCACGATGAGATTGACAAACTTTCCGGTGAGGAAATGGATACGCGCTACCAAACCCGTCATCGGGGATGCAGGTACTGCTCAGTGCTCTGCGGACATGTGGGGAGCTATCCCGACGGGAAGGTGCGTCACATACCCGAGTATGAAACAGTGGGTATGTTCGGAAGCAATATCGGTAATTTCGATACTGATCGTATCGGTGAATGGAATGACCAGATGAACCGCTACGGTATGGATACCATGTCTGCCGGCGGGACTCTTGCATGGGCAATGGAGGCTTCCCAGCGCCGACTCCGGAAGTCGTCCCTTGCCTTCGGCAGAAATGACAACATTGCAGAGGTGCTTGAAGATATCGCATTGCTTCGGGGAGAAGGAGCTGAGCTTGCGCTGGGAACCCGGAAGCTTGCTGAAACCTACGGGGGAGAAGCCTTTGCTTGCCAGGTAAAGGGGCTGGAAATTGCGGCGTACGATCCTAGAGCAGCTTGGGGTCATGGGCTGGGATATGCGGTTTCAAACCGGGGCGGATGTCATCTGAACTCTTTCATGGCGGGACCTGAGGCGCTGCTGAAATTTCTCAACCCCTATACGACTAAAGCCAAAGCTGAATGGGCTGTCTTTTTCGAGGATCTCTTTTCTGCGGTGAACTCGCTGCAAACCTGCCTGTTTTCCGTTTTCTCTGTGATATTGGAACCCCTGATTCCTAGGATGACCCCGAATCCGATCCTCGGCCTGGTCATGCAGCATGCCCCTTCGCTCGCCCAGTCGCTTCTGGACTGGAGCATCCTGAGCGATTTCTACCGGGGAGTAACGGGGTATCCGGTGACCATGGCTTCACTAAAGGAAGCAGGAGCACGGATCCAGGTGCTGGAACGCTATATGAACACGAAAATGGGAATTACTGGGAGGGATGACTGTCTTCCCAGGCGGTTCACCCATGAAGGAGAGACCCTGCACAAGCGCAAGAGTACCGTCCCGATTGAACCCATGGTGAAGCGCTACTACGAGCTGCGGGGATATGACGAATCAGGTATTCCAACTGAAGCAACCTTGCGGCGGCTGCGTATACTGGAGGAGGCAAGCCATGGAGCATGATGCTTTCGTATCGCTCATCAGCAGACGCCAGAGCGTCCGATCCTATCTTGACCGGAAGGTTATGCCCGATCTCATCGAAAAGTGCCTTGAAGCTTCCAGACTCTCACCCTCAGCATGCAATGCCCAGCCATGGCACTTTGTAGCAGCTGACAGGGGCAGGCCGCTGAAGGAGCTGCAGCGGGCAGCATTCCACTTCGGGATGAACTCCTTTGCAGCACAGGCGCCGGTAATGGTCGCGGTATTCTCCGAACTTCCCAATATAGCCTCCTTTATAGGAGGGGGAGTCAAGGGAATACCGTACCACATCATTGACATCGGCATAGCAGTGGAGCATTTCTGCCTCGCTGCCGCATCCCTTGGCCTGGGGACCTGCATGATCGGGTGGTTTGACAAACAGGTGGTGAAACGGGCAGTTGAAGCGCCGACTTCATCAAGACCTGTTCTGCTTATTACAGTTGGGTACCCGGCTGATGATCATGTAAGGAAGAAGACCCGGAAATCCCTGGAGGAGATTTCAGGGTGGGGGACATACCGGGGTTCCAGACCGTGAGCTCTTCAATTGTCCTGTACTTCAGCCAGGGCTTCGTCAAGTATTGATACAGCCTGACGGATCTCCTCAGCGGTGACCACCAAGGGCGGTACAAACCGGATTACATGTGTTCCCGCTGCTACAAGCAGGAGTCCCCGCTGCATACATGCGGATATCACCGGCTGCGCCGCACACGAAAGTTCAATGCCCTGCATAAGACCGATTCCCCGAACTTCAGTAATGCAGGAGTAACGTGCTGCAAGTTTGCGGAGCTCTGCGGCAAGCAGGTTCCCCTGTTTCTGGACAGAGGCAAGGAAACCGTGTGCCTTCAGCCGTTTGAGCACCACCCCAGCCGCTGCGGCCGCCAGGTGGTTTCCGCCGAATGTGGTTGCATGCTCTCCGGGTGAGAGTACTGATTCAGCCCGTTTTCCGGCAGCCATGGCGCCTATAGGTATGCCGGCACCAAGCCCTTTGGCCAGGGTTGCGATATCCGGGATTACTCCGTAGCCTATGCCGGCCAGAGGAAACCCGGTCCTGCCCATGCCGCACTGCACCTCATCAAAGATGAGCAGCAGGTCATGGGTATCGCAGATCTCCCTAAGGCCGGTGAGGAATTCCGGCTTGGCGGGAATGATGCCCCCTTCTCCCTGAACCGGTTCGACAATAATTGCGCAGGTGTCCTTAGTAACCTGGGACTGTACGCTCGCAAGGTCATTGAACTGGGCATAGGTGATGGAGGGTAGCATGGGAGCGAATCCCGCATGGTACTTCTCCTGGCCGGTCGCGGTGACTGCGCCGTAGGTCCTCCCGTGGAAGGATCCCTTCATGGATATGATATGGCCAGCCCTGGAGGGCTGCTGCTGCGCACCGAACTTTCTTGCCAGTTTCAGCGCCGCCTCGTTCGCCTCGGCTCCGCTGTTGCAGAAGAAGGTTCTGGCAAGACCGGTTACATCGGCAAGCAGCGCTGCTGCTTCAACTGCCGGTATGTTCCAGTAGAGGTTGGAGCAGTGCGTGAGCCCGGAATCAAGGACCTGCTTCAGCGCCCGCTTCAGTTTTTCATCTCCGTATCCGAGCGAATTGACCGCAATACCCGCGACGAAGTCAAGGTACTCCTTTCCGTCCATATCCCTGATTGTGCATCCTGACCCGCTGGTGAAAACCACCGGGAGCTGTGCGTAGGTAGGCAGCAGGTACTGCCTGCCGTCTGCTATCACTGCTTCCTGTGAAGCATATGTGCGGTTACTCATACCAAGTTCTCCTTTTTCTACGGGGTGATCATGGTGCCGATACCGTGGTCGGTATAGACTTCCAGCAGCATGCTGTGGTCGATCCTGCCGTCCAGGATGTGGACAGTCTTTACTCCTTCCTGGATGCCCTGAATGCAGCAGAGAGTCTTGGGGATCATGCCCCCTGAGATTACGCCGTCCTTGATGTAGGCCTGTGCCTGGCTGACCGTCAGCCTCCTGATAATCGTAGACGGATCATTGACGTCCTTCAGAATGCCTTCCACATCGGTGAGAAAGACGAGCTTCTCAGCCCTCAGCTTGCCTGCGATGGATGCTGCCGCATAGTCTGCGTTAATATTGTAGGTATTTCCCTTGCTGTCGGTCCCTACCGGTGCGATCACGGGAATGAAGTCATGCTCAATCAGCGAGGTGATAAGTGCTGCATTAACCTCCGTTACCGTACCGACAAAGCCTACATCTTCGCCGTCCACCAGCTTCTTCTGGGCTACCAGGGTGTTGCCGTCCTTGCCGTTGATGCCGACAGCTGAAATCCCGTGATTCTGTATCTGCTGCACCAGATGCTTGTTGATGCTCCCGGAGAGCACCATTTCGGCGATCTCAGCGGTCTCCTGGTCGGTGACCCGCAACCCCTTAACAAAGGAGCTCTGCTTGCCGAGCCG
>SKXS01000100.1 GCA_007128345.1 Spirochaetia bacterium | reverse complement strand
GCAATGCCGGCGGGGGCAAGGCGTTCCAGCGGTTTACGGAGCTTGAGAGCAGGGTGGAACGGATGGAGGCTGAGGCCGAGCTTGCAGATTACGGGACCGACCGTACGCTGGAGCATGAGTTCACCAGGATGGAGGCTGAAGGCGAAGTCGAGGACGAGCTGAAGGCTCTGAAGGACGCACTCAAATCCAAGAAAAAAGAGTAGGGTTATGATGCATGAGACTGCTTTGATCGTTTTCGTTGTAATCGGGATTCCGGTTATCTGTGTTACCTTGATCATCATATCGCGGATGTGGATGAAGGGCGAGAACAGGAAAAAAGATTCAATGAAGGATCAGGAAGCTCAGATTATCGATGACATATATTGGGGTCTCAAGGATCTCAACCAACGGATCGAGAACCTTGAGACTATCCTTAAGAAAAATACTGATGGGAGAACAGGATGATGGCGGCGTATTACAGCAAAAAGCTTTACCGGTCTCGCCGTGGTGAGATATTCGGAGTGTGCAAGGGGATAGCTGACTGGAAAGATCTGCCCGTGGGGCCGATCCGCCTGGCGGTAGTTCTCATAGCCCTCACCACTGCAGTGGTGCCGGTCCTGGTGATCTATATACTTGCGGCACTCGTAATGCCGGTAGAACCCAAAGCTACAGAACAGAGATTTTATGACAATGAGGACATTGGCAGCCGATACAAGGAGAACAGGAACCGGACGGTGAACGACCTCAAGCGTGAGTTTGACAATCTGAAGTCTAAGGTTTCAGGAATGGAAGGGAAGATCTTCGATGAAGATCGGGATAAAGAGAAGCAGTGGGAAAAACGGTTCAATAACGAACGGTAAGCTGCTTGCCGATTACTATATTGCGGGCCTGTCGCGAAACGGGCCCTGCCTACCAAGAGAAAACAATGAACAGAATAACCATACAAAGACTGACTACAGTATTCCTGTTGATACTGTTTATCCCCATGAACCTCCATGCCCTGGCTATGCGGAAGATCAGCGATTCAGTTGACCTGAGAGGCGGGAGGTATGACAGCCTGGAAGTCAGGGTGGTGGATGCTTCCATTGAAGTCATCCCTGCACGCAGGAACAATACGGTCATCACTCTTACTGGCGAGTCCAACAGGAGGCTCTACCTGGACCTCAGCACCAGCAGGGGGCATGCTGAAGTCGTGGTGAAGCAGCGCTGGCCGAGGCTGCTTTCATTCAATACGCGTAATCGTAACCTCAGGATAGTGGTGGAAGTTCCCGACCGCGAGTTTGATGAGATGCTCTTCAAAAGCGTTTCAGGCAGGATTGTGATCAAGGATATCCGGGGATCTGCAGTTGCCGCATCAAGCACCTCAGGTTCTGTTGAGGCAGCCAATATACAGGTGCAGTCCTTGGATCTCAAGAGCGTGTCGGGATCGGTGACGGCCAGAAACAACCAGGCAGGCACTTATGCGCTGCGGACCACCAGTGGCCGGATAACCCTTAATGCTGATCGCGGGAGCGTGGACGCATCATCGGTGTCAGGAAGTCTCACCATCGTTCTACAGCGCCTTACCGGCGATGTCGAGGCGAGGAGCGTATCAGGAAGCGTACAGCTGAACCTGCCGACATCATCAGACGCGAGGCTCTCCATGAGCACGGTCAGCGGGAATATCAGGCCGCAGGTGTCGATGGAGTCAACTGATTTCAGTTCCCGCAGCGTCCAGGGAGTGATCGGCCGCGGAACCTACGCGGTTAATGTGAAGACTACATCTGGGGCTATCACCGTATCACATTAACCTGACCTACCTCTTAATTGCATACACCCGGACATGCTGCTTTTCCGGGTGTACGTATGCACAGACCATGTTCACAACTGCTCATTTCATGCTATCTTCTCGCTATGAACACACAGATGATTGCGCATATTTGCGGGAGGACGCAGACCCGTCCATCCCAGGTCGAGGCGGTGCTCCGCCTCTTTGATGAAGGGGCTACCGTGCCGTTCATTGCCAGGTACCGCAAGGAGGCTACCGGTGAGCTTGATGAAGTGAAGATCGTGGAAATCCGTGAAGCCCGGGAAGTATATGAGACGCTGGAAAACAGGAGGGCTTCCATCCTTGCTTCGCTTGAAGAACGGGAACTGCTGAATCCCGAACTGGAGCTTGCTATCCGTCAGGCGGAAACCCTCACTGCCCTGGAGGATCTCTACCTTCCGTACCGCCCAAAGCGTCGTACCCGGGGCATGATTGCGAAGGAGGCGGGACTTGAACCGCTAGCACAGTGGCTGCGTGATCGGGGCAGCGGACGCGAAGCATCCCCGTGCACGATCCTGGAGGTGGAGCAGGAAGCCTCACGCTTTACGGACCTGGAAAAGGGAATTAAGGATGCGTCAGATGCTCTTGCCGGCGCGAGAGATATTCTGGCTGAAGTGTTCAATGAGACTAAGGAGATCCGTGAGGTGCTCAGGGGGATCTTTGAAAAACAGGCGGTAATCACGGCTAAGGTGGTGTCTGTGAAGAAGCAGGACCCGAAAGCGGCTACCTATCGGGACTACTTTGAGTACAGCGAGCCTGCATCGCAGGCACCCTCCCACCGGGTGCTGGCTGTGCTGCGGGGAAGCGACGAGGGCATGCTGATATCCCACTTCCTCCCCGATGAGGAGGAAGCCCTGGCGGCCCTGGAGGGCATGGTCCTCAAGGGTGCGAACACATTGAACAATGCTGCGGCAGAACAGGTGCTCATGGCTGCCCAGGACGGATATAAACGGCTTACCGCCCCGTCGCTGGAGAATGCACTTCGGGGTGAATGCAAGGAGCGCGCCGATACTGAGGCTATCCGGGTGTTCAGCGAGAACCTTCGGGAACTGCTGCTTTCTTCTCCCCTGGGCCAGAAGCGTGTCATGGCAGTTGACCCTGGGCTGCGCACTGGATGCAAGGTGGTCTGCCTTGATGCGAAAGGAGATCTGCTTCATGACGGGGTGATCTACCCGCTTATGCCGATGAATCGAACTGATGAAGCGCAGCGGATTGTTACAAAGCTCTGCAGTGAATATCAGATAGAAGCAGTTGCTGTAGGCAACGGGACCGGGGGCAGGGAGGCTGAAGCATTCATGCGGCAGGCGCTCCCCCATATTCCGGTTGTGATGGTCAATGAGAGCGGAGCATCGGTATACTCTGCCTCAGAAGTGGCACGGGAGGAATTCCCGAACCATGATGTGACAGTCAGGGGTGCCGTATCTATCGGCAGGCGGCTCATGGATCCATTGGCAGAACTAGTCAAGATTGACCCGAAGTCGATCGGGGTCGGGCAGTACCAGCATGACGTGGACCAGAAGCGCCTCAGGCAGGCACTTGATGATACAACCCTCTCATGCGTCAACTCCGTGGGTGTTGAGGTGAATTCCGCCAGCAGGCAGCTGCTGGGATATGTATCCGGCATACACACCCGGATTGCCAAGGCAATCTGCAGCCGCCGGGAATCTAACGGGGTCTTTACCAGCCGCGCTGAACTCATGAAGGTTTCCGGCATGGGGGCAGTGGCATTCCAGCAGTCAGCAGGATTCCTGCGTATCCGGGATGCAGTGCATCCCCTTGATGCAAGCGCGGTCCATCCAGAATCGTATCCGGTAGTTGAGCGCATGGCTGAAGACCTCGGCTGCACCATCGCACAGCTGGTCGCGGACGCGAAGCTCCGCAGGAAGATCAAACTTGAACGCTACGTGAGCGATATTGTAGGCATGCCGACCCTCAAGGACATTATGAAGGAGCTCGAGAAGCCGGGAAGAGATCCGAGAAGCCAGTTTGAGGTATTTGCTTTCTCCGAGGAGGTCCACGAGCCCAAGGACCTAAAGGAGGGAATGGTTCTTCCGGGCATTGTGACCAATGTCACTGCCTTCGGGGCTTTTGTCGATGTGGGGGTTCACCAGGACGGTCTGGTGCACATCAGCCAGCTTGCGGACCGGTTTGTGAAGGATCCGGGGGAGGTGGTGAAGGTCCATCAGAAGGTACAGGTCAAAGTCATAGGAGTGGATCTGGAGCGGGGCAGAATCTCCCTGTCAATGAAGGGGATGCAGTATTCCTGAACATGAGAACTGCGGCTCAGTGCAGCGTCATGGTAATAAACACGATGGCAGTAACGGAGCAAACGATGCCGACGATCTCTATGGGGATCATCCGCTCCTTGAAACATAGGTATGAACACGCGTAGATGCACAGCAGCCCGATGATGCTTTTCAGCGGATAGGCAGCAGATCCCGGTATTGTCTTCAGCCCGGTAATCAGCAGGGAAAGGGATATTACCTGCATGAAGCTCATGAAGATAGGGACGACAATCTCGCTGCGGGAGGGAAGGTGGGTCAGAACCGCTTTTCCCAGCCTGATCAGAGATGCTGCGGCCATTACTGCGCTGCTGAAGAACAGCAGCGTAAACGGTGAGGCGTTGTCAGCAAGCGAGACATACACCAGCGGCATGGTTAGCGCAATTCCTGAGAAAAGAGAAGCGGCGAAAAGCTCTATTCCGGTACGAAGCTCCAATGATGTGTCGTCCGAAGAGGTTTTCTCCCGCTTTCCTTTTCCGAAGATGACGATTGAGACGAGCATCAGGGCAGTGCCGATAATCGACAATGTGCTCACCCGGGTCTCAAAAAATACGATGCTTGCCAGGAAAGGAATGAGGATGCAGAACTGCACTACCGTCCAGGATATGCTCAGCCGCGCTCTCCTGATCGCGCGGGAATACATGATGACTGATATGTACATAGAAAACCCGTTGGGAATCCCGATTATCATTGCATAGGTATTGAACAGTCCATGCCCGTAGATAAGCGAGAACAGAAATGCAAACAGGAGAAAGGATGCCGAGAAGAGGAACATGAAGAGTTCCAGGCGATGGCCTCGCTGCTCCTTGATCTTGTATCCAAGGGTGAAGAGAGCTCCGCTAATGCCTGACAGTACGATTATCAGCAGTCCCATGCAGCCAACTAGGAAGAGAACATCTCTTCGCCGTTGATTACAGTTTTCCCGATCTGCAGCCTCTGATCCCCTGGTGTATAGTGAAAGAGAGTAAGGTGAGCAGGCATGCCCGGCTCAAGGATCTGCGTATTGAATGGAGAGACATTGAGCAGGCGCGCGGGATTGGTGGTACATAGACTGACGGTATCACTTAGAGAGGTGCCGGTATACTCCATGAACCTGGGCAGGTTCCAGTCGAGCAGATGCCCGGCACCTGCCAGAAAACTCGTGCCAGCCAGACCAAGGTGCCCGTCCTCAAAGACCTCAACACCCAGGTTCCCCCACTTGTAGACGCCGGGCTGGGCTCCTCCCATGACCGCAACATCGCTTACGATGACCAGTCGTGAAAGCCCCTTTGCCCGGGTAAAGACTTTGACGACCGACCCAGGAAGATGGAAACTGTCAGGAATTATTCCGGCAGTGAGTTCATCAGCGGCAAGCTGTTCCCAGATATAGTTCTTCAGCCGGGGAATAGAGCTGTGGCTTCCGTTACCGAGGTGCGTTGAGCATCGCGCTCCAGCGGATACTGCCGCGTGGATGTCTTCCGGAGCTGCTCCGGAATGACCGATGGCTGCCACGGTACCGTCTTTGGTGATCTGCTCTATGAATCGCACAGCTCCCTCAGCCTCAGGGGCCAGAGTCACGAGCTTGACCAGGCCGTCTGCGGCATCCTGCCACTGGAGGTACTCTTCATAGCTCGGAGTACGGACGTATGCCGGGTCATGGGCACCTCTTGGTCCGTCATGCGGAGATATGAACGGTCCTTCGATGTGGTACGCCGGCAAGGCAGCTTCAACGAGGGACGAATTCCTGCGTGCTTCGGTTAGTATCTTGAGATTCCTGACTATCAGTTCCTGGGGACTCGATACTATGGT
>SKXS01000030.1 GCA_007128345.1 Spirochaetia bacterium | reverse complement strand
CGGTAGTAACTAACCATAAATATGATAACCAAAAGAAAGCCGACGGTAATCGCCCGAAGTCCCCGCTGTACTGAATCCTCTCCCAACGATGCGCCTACTGCCTGCTGGCTGACAACTTCCAGTACGATCGGCAGTGCCGCAGTTCTCAGCACAATAGCCAGTTCGCGCGCTTGCTGGGAGTCGAAACCACGAACCTGAACATTCTCTCTGATCGGTTCGCTGATGGTGGCCATGGACCGTACCCGGTCATCCATCACTACGGCAAGGGTTTCGTTCACATTGCTGGATGTGAGGGTAAAAAACCGCTCTCCTCCCTCAACAGTGAGACGGAAGTTGACGACAGGCCGTCCCGTTATAGGATCCTCGCCTACGGTAGCCTCCTGTATATGGATACCGTCAAGGCCGATCTCATCCCTGACAACAACAAAACGCTGGAGTTCATCGATCCCGTATGCGTCCTTGGTATAGTATCCCATTACGACATACCCTGGCTCAATGAAATCCGGCGTGCGAACCCGGCCGTCTACGGTATATACTTCACCTGGATTCCTGGCAAAGTATGACGCAAGCTCCTGACTCGCCTCCTGGTTGACAATTCTGAAATTAAGCGATCCCCTGCCCATAAGGAACGCATTTACACGTTCAGGGTCTGCCGCGCCGGCAATTTCAATGGCAATTTGGGTATCGCCCTGCTTACGGATCATGGGCTCGGAGATACCGAACCGGTCGATACGGTTATTGAGGATTTCTATGCTCTGCTGGATAGCCTCTTCAATATCCGCCGGTGCAGCCCTGCGCTCGTGGAGCTCTTCGTAACGCTGCTCAAATCCCGCAACATCGGCTTCAAGGAGAATGCTCAAACCGCCTGACAGGTCCAGTCCAAGCTGCAGCACCGATTCGCTCTTTGTCTTCAGACTCAGCAGGTTGGAACGGTAATGCTGTTCCACTGCATCGAAAAAAGCCTGTTCGCTTGGATACGCCCGCATCACATCTGAGACTGTCCAGGTCCGAGGGACTGCATCATTGACTCTCCGGTACTGCTCCCTGGCAAGATCCTTGAGATAGCTCAGGTGTTCGGGAAGCTCAGCATCGGGATCCGCGCTCACCATATCCTTCAGCGCGATCAAGTCTCTCGTTGCTTGGCCTCGCGCATATTCACGGATTTGTTCACGGGAGCCCATGGCCAGGTCTTTGGTTTCTTGGGGTACTCCGAAATACCACTGGATCGTGGGATAGAGGAACACCCCACACACCACCAGCACAAGAAGCACGATGATCAAACGCCCACGTTTTGACATACTTCTACTCCAACTATGAGATTACCAGTAAGATGTTATTCTTTGTCTGCTTCGGGCTTGTCAGCAGGTTTGTCCGTATCCTCAGCCTTCTGCACATTCGTCTGCTTCTTTGCCTGAGAACCGCCCTTCTTGCTCTGTCCTTTCTTAGCCTTTGGAGGCGTGCTTTTCGCAGCAGGCTTCTCAGTCTCTGCAACCTCACTCTCTTCTTCAGGTTCTTCCTCCTTCTGCGGAGCCTGGGCCTGCTGCGGATTCAGCACATTGGCTACAGCTCCCTTGGAGAACTCAATCTTAGTTGCATCGTCAACCTTTACCACTATGGTTGCTTCACGGACAGACAGTACAGTACCGCGGATCCCCCCGATGGTGGAGACTTTGTCGCCTTTTTTCAGCATGGAAAGCATGTCTTTCGTCTGCTTTTCCTTGCGTTTCTGCGGCCTGATGATGAGAAAGTAGAAAATAAGGATAATCAGACCAAAGGTAATGAAGGTCGTGAACATTCCTCCGGCAGGTGCCGCACCATTTGCGGGTGCCGCCATCATCACCGGCAGCGCCGTTAACAGAGATGTCATAAGTATATACTCCTCGCATTATCATGCAAAATAATTTTTTAACATCGTGAAACGTATCACGTTAGCCTCATGTAGTCAAGGATAGGATGGATCAGAGGGTTATCACCTTGGTGATATCCGCGGGAACAGAAAATATGCCCAGAAGCCGTTTCATCTCTTCAGAAGTCTTCATAGATGCCCCGGTCATTTGGTTCCAGGTATTGACCACCAGCATGATCTCTTCTTCATCTTCGTTGAAAATCGCCGATGAAAAGGCGGCACGATAGAGTCCCTTTTCCAGGAGTTCTGCAGTACTCAGCGAACGGTATGCTTTCTTGAGCCTTCCGTCCACAATTGCCGCATCGCCTTGATACCCGATACAGAAAACAAAATCCTCTCGTTTCAGCATGCGTATCCCTCCTGTTCAGTTAGTAAGCTGCACATTCATGCCGAGAGCCAGTGCCCGGTCCCCGCCGTCAAAAATATCCAACACTGACAGCTGCAATCCCATCCGCATGCTGTCACCCAGATGCATGGGATTCATCCGCAGCCCTGCATTGACTGTGCCGCGGTATTGTGCGTCCGCAGCAGACGGATTCATGCTGTATGACACATTTCCCACATCAAAAAGAAAATTGATGCGGTTTTCAAACACCGCAGGCAGTAAAGGTGTCTGGAAACCAACGGAAAAATCAATATCGCTCTTACCTTGCTTCTTCATCGTGTAGCCGACAAGGATTGAAGTTGCCGCCGGCCATTCAAGGATTGCCCCTGCGAAAGTAGCAACCGCATAGAGCTGACCGCCTAAAGCCATGGATGGCCCGATATCCGTCAACTGACCAAGAAAACCCAATGCTGCCGCACTTGAAGCCCCTTGGTAAAACCGCCATTTGCTTCCCGCAAGCAGGTTTATTGAATCCGTACGGGTATCCAATGCCGCAGTTATTTCTACCTGATCAGCAAGATGCATGTGCACAAAGGGTATCTGTGCAAACGAACCGCCAACTGCGATAAATGTGTACCCGGCTGCCGCCGCGAACGACGCATCCTCCCACAAAAGGCCTGCTCCCGGGGTAACGATGTGACCTGCTGCTCCACTGAGCGTCGTACCTTCCGTCTGCCAGATCGGTCTTTGTAGTGACTGAGAAGAAAAGAGAGGAGCACTGAACGCTGCGGGTGCACAAACTGCCGCCAGCAGGGCTGCAGCTAGAACGTTTTTCAATCTCATGAATTTATTTTACCTTTCCTCCGTCCCTGATATACCATTATAGGAGGTAGCATCTGCTGTATCAATGCCCGGACAAACGAATCCCGGGGTTTCCCCCGGGATATCAATAGCAAGTGTCTGCCGACTGGACTACATCATGCCGCCCATGCCGCCCATGCCGCCCATACCGCCGCCACCGCCTGGAGGCATTGGAGGTTCCGGCTCGGGCAAATCGGTCACTGAGCACTCAGTAGTGAGCAGCAGTCCTGCTATGGATGCTGCATTCTGGATAGCGCTCCGGGTGACCATGGCGGGATCGATAATCCCAGCCTTCACCAGATTGACCCACTCCATCTGTTCTGCGTCAAATCCAAAATCTTCCTTTTCTATTTTTGCACGTTCTGCAATAATAGCACCGTCAAGTCCTGCATTCTCCGCTATCTGGCGGATAGGCTCTTCAAGAGCACGCCGCACAATCTTGTAGCCGACCTTCTCTTCATCGGCAAGCTTATCCAGGTTCAGTTTTGACAGAGTCTGGGCAACACGGACCATGGTGACTCCGCCGCCGGGGATAATTCCCTCCTCAATGGCAGCACGAGTTGCTGAGAGGGCATCTTCCACACGGTGCTTTTTCTCTTTCAGTTCAACTTCAGTGGCAGCTCCCACGTTGATTACCGCTACGCCGCCGGCCAGTTTCGCGAGGCGCTCCTGGAGCTTCTCACGGTCATAGTCGGATGTGGTATCCTTGATCTGGGCCTTAATCTGGGCAATCCGGTCCTTCAAGTCGGAAGGCTTGCCTGCGCCATTGATGATCGTGGTGTTCTCTTTCTCAATCTTGATTGTCTTCGCCCGACCAAGCTGGGAGAGATCGGTATTCTCAAGCTTCAGTCCCAGATCTTCTGAAATCACTTGTCCGCCGGTAAGAATCGCAATGTCTTCGAGCATTGCCTTGCGTCTGTCGCCGAATCCAGGGGCCTTTACCGCTACTGCAGTCAAAGTGCCGCGGAGCGTGTTGACCACCAAAGTGGCAAGCGCCTCACCTTCTACATCTTCAGCGATGATCAGTATGGGCTTGCTGGCCTGGGCAACCTTCTCAAGCACAGGAAGCAGGTCTTTCATGCTGGAGATCTTCTTGTCAAAAATAAGCACATAAGGATCATCCAGTACCGCGGTCATGGTCTCACGATTGTTCGCAAAGTAGGGGGAGAGGTATCCGCGGTCAAACTGCATACCTTCCACAAACTCGGTGGTTGACTCAATGGTCTTGGACTCCTCTACGGTAATTACCCCGTCTTTGCCTACCTTCTCCATGGCGTTGGCAATCTCATCACCAATCTCCCTGTCGTTGTTAGCAGAGATGGAAGCTACCTGAGCAATCTCTTCCTTATCATTGATTTCCTTGGAGAGCTTCTTGATCTCCTTCACCACGTCTACAACAGCACGGTCAATTCCACGCTTGATACCCATGGGGTTAATACCTGCAGCAACGCTCTTCATCCCCTCTTTGATGATGGAGTACGCCAGAACTGTAGCTGTGGTAGTACCGTCACCTGCAACATCATTTGTCTTGGTTGCCACTTCCTTCAGCAGCTGGGCACCCATGTTCTCAAAGGGATCCTCAAGTTCAATCTCCTTAGCTACCGTAACCCCGTCTTTTGTTACGGTGGGAGCTCCGAATTTCTTGTCCAGAAGCACGTTCCTGCCCTTCGGACCAAGCGTAACCTTTACCGCATTCGACATCTTTTCAACACCAGCTACAAGAGCGCGTCTTGCATCTTCGTTGAATTTCAGCTGTTTTGCCATGTTTCCAACCTCTCTTATTGGTAATTATTTGTATTTAAAAATTATTGTACGCACTATTGATACTTCTCATATGTAAGATACAAATTCTAAGAGCCAACATCAAAAAAAAAATAAAAAATTTTTTACATGTTACGCCGACCCTTTGAGCCCGATATCATCCGCAACATCCCGCATGCCCATGATCGTCCAAGTAATCACTTCATTGAGGTCCATACCGAGCATATCAGCACCGCGTTCGATAATGGTTCGGTCCACACCTGCAGAGAATGCGCGGGTATTCCACTTCTTTCTCACTGACTTGGCATTCATATCGAGGATACTCTTTGAAGGACGTACGAGAGCGCTGGCAGCAACCAGTCCGGTCAGTTCGTCAATAGTAAACAGGGTCATCTCCAGCTTGCTTTTCGGGGGTACATCCGTGCAGATAGACCAACCATGGCTCAATATCGCACGGATGTATGATTCAGGCCATCCCGCTTCCTCAAGGATCTCCCTGGTATGGGCAAGATGTTCCTCCGGGTATTTTTCGTAATCAATGTCATGGCAGAGACCAATAACTCTCCAGAACTCCTCGTCCTCGCCGAACTGCCGAGCAAAGTAGGCCATTACCGCTTCCACAGCCAGCGCATGCCGGATGAGCTGAGGCGATGTGATATGCTGCTTCAGCAGAGCAAGTGCTTCATCACGGGTGATGTGCGCCATGGGGACCCCCTTCTCACATGCTTGTAGCTAGTAGGTTGTACTATACAGAAGCTTTCCAGCTTTGCCAATAGCATCAGCTGATCCGCGCGGGAACTGCCGTTACAGGAATCTAGTTATCTCCCCGGAGTAGATATACTCTCTTCCTGCGGAAGTATCAATCACAAGGGCCCCGTCATCCGCTATACCGGACAGCATCCCCTGCAGCGGTTTAGTGATATCGGCGGCACCCGAGATCATCTCTACCTTCCTTCCCAGACCGTAGAGTCGTGCCCGAATACGCTCAGGCGCATCATGGAGGGAAAGAAACGG
>SKXS01000059.1 GCA_007128345.1 Spirochaetia bacterium | reverse complement strand
GTTATAATTTTCGCGAAGAATTTACAATTAATGCGGGTATGCGTAGATGATTATGGGGAGATAGCCATGGATATACTTTCTGTCGTGCTGATCATATTCGCGCTGCTGGAACTGTCAAATGTGCTGATGCTCTATCTGGCCCCGGGGATGCGCCGGGGGAACAGCATCGGCATTTTCAACGCCTATGAAAAATCTAAAGCTGATCCTGATGTGCATGCTCTGGTGACCTACCTGATCAATTGGGTAGCGGGTACAAAACTGATCTTCATTGTGCTGCTCATCGGTATCATAATCACCGGAGATGCATCTACGAAGGTGTTCAGCGTGATAGCCCTGATATTCTCGATCCTCACCTTTTTTTCCCGATTGTATCCGGGAATCAGGCAGATGGATGAAGCCGGTCAGATAACCCCGAAGGGCTATTCAAAAACATTGGGCATTATGATTGCTGGATTTGTGGTCATCTTTGCTGCGGCATTGATTATCTACCTGGTAAATTTCCAGGGTGCATGAGGGGTAAAACGCAGAGGATGGATGTGAAGAAGCAAGTAAATAGTGAAGTCATCAGGGAACAATGGACGAGAACCTACAATACCAGCGGAAAACCCGACTGGTCTCACCTGTTTCCCTACTACCATGAGGACATCCTGTTTCAGGATTCAATTCAGCAAGTGAAGGGGAAGGCTGCCTTTGAGGAAGTGTGCAACCGCCTTGCTGTCCGGTGCCGTGAGCTTCACATGAATATTCTGTCAATTGCTCAAACTGATCATGTCATATTCATGCAGTGGGAGATGACGATGATGTTCAAGAAGTTCCCAAGTTCAACCCTGTACGGATGCACAAAGTTGACCCTGAATGAAGAATTGCTGATCATTGAGCAGAGGGACTACTATGATCTCTGGGGGGACATCTTCGATAATATCCCGCGATTCGGGAAAATCTACAGAAAGTTCATGCGCAGGAAGTTCGGATAGCCTATGTTCAGATACCTGAGGGAATATAGAATTGCAGACATGAAGGAGATGATGCAAAACACCAGGACTCCGCATCTGAGATCCCAGGCATCACTTGCAGGGAAAACCGCAGTTATTACGGGAGCAACTTCCGGGGTAGGCCTTTCTGCGGCACAGGAACTGGCCCGTTTCGGGGGTGACCTGGTGCTTGTGGCAAGAAATGAACGCAAGGTGAAGCAGGTCATACAGGAACTGCAGGGCAGCTTCGGCTGCAGGGCACAGTATGTCATAGCAGATTTCAAGGTGCTCAAAGAGGTGAAACTGGCTTGCAAGCAGATCATTGATGAGGTTGACCGCATCGACATCCTGATCAACAGTGCGGGTATCCACTCCACACGCAAACGCTATACTGAAGACGGAATGGAATCTGTATTCTGCGTAAACTATCTCGCGTCGTTCATCCTTACGCACCGCCTGATTCCTAAGATGAAAAGGCAGGCATCGGCAAGAATAATTCAGGTCAGTTCCCAAGGGCACCGGTTTAACGGATTCAATGTAGACGACTTGAACTGGGAAAAGCGGCTCTATACAGGACTTCGCGGATACGGGGCGTCAAAGACGGCACAGCTGTTGTCGATGTGGGAGTTTGCTGAGCGGTTGGAGGGAACCAGTGTAGTCATAAATGCCATGCATCCCGGAGAAGTACGTACCAATATCGGCAGCAATAACGGACCTCTTTATGCCTTCTACCATGACAAGCTGCTGTGGAAATTGCTGAAGGATGTGAAGATATCAGGGGAATCGATTCATTATCTCGCAGCTGATGAACGCGTTGCAGGTATAACAGGGAAGTACTTCAACCTTACCCATCTGGAAAAACCGGCACCCCACGCGCTTGACCGTGCGGCAGGCGCTGTGTTGTGGAAAAAAACTCTCGAGATGACAGGATTACCAGATGAAGTATGATGTACTAATTGCAGGAGGCGGTGCTGCCGGCCTGACTGCGGCGGCGTATACCGCACGAAAGGGTCTTGCTGTTGCCCTTTTCGAGAAACAGGATGAGCTCGGCGGACTGGTCAAGTCTGTCACCAGGAACGGATTTACCTTCGATATGGGACTGCGCGCTGTTGAGGATTCCGGCATCATCCTGTCTATGTTCTCCCAGCTCGGCATCCCCTTGGACTATGTGCCGAGCACGGTATCCATTGGCATAGAGGATACCGTACTGTCGCTTGCTTCAAAGGAGTCACTGAACGGATATGGAGAGCTGCTGGAATCATTCTATCCGGAAAGTCGTGAAGACATTCACCGCATCCTGCAGGTCATTACTTCAATAATGAAGGATATGGAGGTCATCTACGGGATAGAAAATCCCCTGTTCAAGGATCTGAAACGAGACTACCGCTACATATTCAGGACCCTCTTGCCCTGGATGTTCAAGTTCATAGGGACTATCGGGAAAATTAACAGGATGAACGAACCTGTCGAGAAATTTCTGGACAAGCTGACGGACAATGCATCGCTTAAAGGCGTCATCGGCCAGCACTTCTTTACAAAGACTCCCGCGTTCTTTGCGATGAGTTATTTCAGTGTGTATCTCGATTACCTGTATCCTAAAGGCGGTACGGGTACGCTGACCAAGCTGCTTGCCGAGTATGTAAGAGCTCAGCAGGCGGAGGTGCATACCAATACGGCTCTAGCTGAAGTTGATCCGCTGGGGCAGACGGTAACGGATGCGCGTGGGGAGACCTGGTCATATGATAAACTGATCTGGTGCTGCGACCTGAATACCCTCTACGCCTCCATTGACATGCACCGTATGCCTGACAGCCCGATGAAAGAATCCATACAGCACAGGCGGCATCAGCTTGAAGGGAACAGGGGAGGTGAATCGGTTTTATCCCTCTTCCTGTCGGTGGATGAAAAACCCGAGTACTTTGCAAAGATATCTGAT
The DNA here is from genome assembly GCA_007128345.1 of Spirochaetia bacterium. Classification (GTDB taxonomy): domain Bacteria; phylum Spirochaetota; class Spirochaetia; order PWKH01; family PWKH01; genus SKXS01. Next base: position 3,063 of record SKXS01000059.1, on the reverse strand, counting down.
GGACATTTCTTTTATACCCCCGACTCACGGGGGTTGGGGAATATCCATGCTATGCAGCTGGAAAAGCTGCTAGGGCAGTATGACGCTACCCCGGAGGAGTCGCAACGGGTAATGGATTATACGCAGGAGTATCTGAAGTATACTACCTATGAGATATCCATACCGGTGCTCAAGGATTCATCCATGGCTCCTGCAGGTAAGACAGGGCTGATCATCAGCTGCGTGTTTTCGTATGATCTGCTATCCCAGGTCGACAGGGCAGGGTGGTATGAAGAGTACAAGGAGATGTGCTGCAAGTATATCATCGGGGTGTTCTCACGGAGTATCTACCCAGGGCTCAGTAAAAAAATCCTGGACCGGTTTGTAAGCACTCCGTTGTCAATTGAACGGCTGACAGGCAACGCCCAGGGAGCAATAACCGGATGGTCCTTTGATACAGACATGATGCCCGCCGTCCACCAGATGCAGCAGGTATCACGGTCCGTAGTGACGCCTATGAAGCATATCTACCAGGCCGGTCAGTGGGCATACAGTCCCTCAGGGCTTCCCATATCACTGTTGACTGGGAAATTGGCTGCAGACAGGGTGATAAAAGAACTAACATAGCAGCTGCCTTGCAGGAACGGGATAATGAGCTGCCGAAATTCATGTTCGGTGCTATTGGTCGTGAGCCACCCATGGTAAAGCCGTTTGGATACGAGGGGCAATCAAATCACCTCAGTATGAGCCAGTATGCGTAATCACTGCGGTGAGATTACATAAGCAGGCGGGAAAAAACACAGTGCTTGCTCAATGTGCATATGATGCCTGATTGCATCAAAAAAACATGTGAGCATCTATAAACCCCAGGCAAATAAACATGCCTGGGGTTTATTGGTCCGGAGAATCGCAGTTCTTAATCAGGCATGCACGCAATACATTCCAGTTCCAGCAGGACGCCCTCACCAAGGTCGGTGACTGCAACGCAGGAGCGCGCGGGAGGGTCCGCATGGAAATACTCACGGTATACTTCATTGAAGACGGCTCGGTCTTTGAGATCAATAACGAAGGCCAGCACCTTGACAGCATTGTCTATGGATGTGCCCGCGTCTTCCAGAAGCGACTTCAGTTCTTCCATGCAGATGCGGGCTTGGCTCCTGATGTCAGGGGCAGGCTTCCCGTCAGCATCTGCCCCGATAATCCCCCTTGTGAATACCAGATCCCCGACACGGATCGCGGGAGAATAGATTGTCCCTTCTTCACGGTTGATAATTACTCTCTTAGCCATAGCATACTCCTTAGATGATCTGCACTAAACGCGGACCTTGATGCAGGCCTTTCTTACCGGAACCCCTACGAGCGCCCGTTTCTGCGGCATATGGACATCATGGGGGAACACTATGGCGATGTCTCCTTCCTGAAGCAGGACAAACTGGCATTCTTTCTCGAAGAACTTCGCATCAGGAACCGGATCGTAGGGTTTTGTCTCCCTGCAGCGTGATACGTGCGCATATCCGAGATACTCAAATCCTTCGGCCACATAGTGCACGTCCGCATACTTCTCGTGCGCTTCAAGACCGCAGTTGTCGATGGTTTTGGATGTATACTCCTGCACGAGAATAAACACATCGTCCCCGTCTATGTCATGACGTCCGACTTCCATCTCCCGAATATCATGGGTCTTCAGGAACTCAAAGGCTTTCTTGAATCGCTCTCCGAACACATAGTAGGTTTCGCAGTCAGCAAGATGATCAACTACCATACAGGTACCATCCTTCTGCTCCCTGCCGATATTATCAACTCAGCGGGAGCAGCACCGATCGGCGACTGGCGCCTAACGGTACATAGTGTTTTTGCTTTACTCTATAAAGCAATGTGCACATCAGGCAACGCCCAATCAAACCTTAATGGTTGCATAGGAACCAGTACCTGTCAAGGACGACGGGTATATTGATGACCTTCAAGCAGACACACTATCCAGGCAGTGAATTCGTTAGGGAGAAGCGGAATATCGAAGGTGATGGTCAAGCATCTGTAAAAGCCTGACGATATGATCAGTACCTTTCGGTTCGCTCTTTAATATCTGCAAGTATCCGTGCGAATTCCGCGGGATTCTTGAGCAATGGCGCGTGGGCCGCATCTTCCATGATGTAGAGGCCTTTCATCGGGGCATCCAGCAGCTGGTAATACTCCTGGACCAATTCCAGAGGCGTATAGTAATCCCTGTCACCCATGATAAAAAAGGCGGGAACATCCAGACGGGGATAGTCTTCTTGAAGATGTATGCGGATCATGTGCTGGTCGTCATGCAGGGGACCTCCCCCGCTCATCATACCCCGGACCATCCGGTAGAAATCCCATGCGGCATACTCAGAGGCAAAAGGATTGTAATTGCAATGATGTCCTTCATGTCCATGTCATAGTTACCACCGTAGTTTACTGTCAGTTCGGCCAGTGTTCGATACTCCCTATGGGAGTAAGGCGGTCTTCCCAGTGTATTGAGCGCTTCCAACGTATCGGCATCATCTGCATAAGCCGCCTGCTGCAGCAGCCAGTCATAGGCAATTGCATTGGCCCGCACATTGCCAGCCACCTGGCTGACTCCGATATTACAATTGATCAGATCTGGTCAAGCTGGATCCCGATATATGTTCCCCAGGAATGCCCAAGCAGGAACATGTGATGGTTCCCAAGATAGATTCTGAGGTACATGATGAGTTCAACGGCGTTATCGACATACCGGCTTATCGTCATGGTCTCTTCATCAAAGTGCCGGTGATTCGACTTGCCGGCACCCCGCTGGTCCCCGTGAACCACAACAAATTCCTTTTCGAACTGCGTGTCCAGGTGATGGGCCAGCGGCATCTGGGATGCACCCGGTCCTCAGTGAAGCCAGAGCAGCACCGGGTTACTCCTGTGCTCACCCCTGATCAGGATCCACTGGTCAAGTCCGCCGATAGGTATTTTTTCAGTTCAGCAATACTTTCCGGGATACCGGGAAACTGGGCTGTTGCCGGACGCACACCGAGAAAGCATATACCTGCTGCAGCTGTCACTCCTATGCAGAGCAATACGAGAATGACC
>SKXS01000033.1 GCA_007128345.1 Spirochaetia bacterium | reverse complement strand
GCAGGACTATTCTGTCCCCTTCCAATCTTGCGCCTCTATGAATGAGTATCCCTGCAATTTTCTCATTGGTTACCTTTACTCCAACCGTAGACAGCAGCAAGCATGAAGCATCATGAATCTGCTCGCATGTCTCAGAAGAGAGCCATTGCAGCCTTTGATTATCAGTAATAATCATGATATATTCCGACGCACTGTTTTGATTTTTTCAATCGCATCCATCGCATCCTTGCAGTGCAGGTTTGCGCCAATTTTTTTAGCGAATTCTTCAGAGGTAGGGGCGCCTCCGATGCAAATGGTAATACCATCGAATCCCGCTTCACGGATTTTCTTTACCACATGCTCCATTTCAATCATGGTAGTGGTTAGCAGAGCTGAGAGCCCGACAAAATCCGGCTGATATTTCTTGATTCCCTCAAGAATCTCATCAGCAGGTACATCGATACCCAAGTCAATGACCTTGTACCCCGCCCCTTTAAGCATGGTTATGACGATGTTCTTGCCGATGTCGTGAAGGTCACCTTTTACAGTTGCAATCAGGAATTTTCCTTTGCCTTCACTTCCCGTTCCCTCAGTAAGCAAAGGTTCCAGTATCTCCATTGCATCTCCAACGCATTCAGCACTAGCCAGCATGTCAGGAAGCAGGTACTCCCCTGATTCGAATTTTTTTCCGACTATTTCCATAGCACGATTGAATGTTTTCAGAATGTTCTGAGGATCTATCTCTTCTTCAATGGCAGTACGTGTCAGTTCCAAAGCGCCGGGAGTGCCCTCCATCATACCGTCAAATCCTTCATCATCCGCATCAAGATGACCCATAACAATGACATGCTCTAATGCATCCAAACAATCAGTTTTACTCATGTTGAAACTCCTTATTCATATATGTGTGTGCCGGATAATTCAGGGAACTCTTCACATACCGCCTGCATTACTTCTTTCGGCAGGCCTAACCTTTGTGCTGCAAGATACTGGTCAAGCTTGTAGTGGGCTTGAGTAAATACCGGATCCTCTTCTCCGCTGTCTGAGATAAATTCATAGGTATCACACACAATATGCTTACGTATTTGTGTCCTTATGCCTTTGGCAAATATGCCGGACCGCGCAGTGGTCTTCTTGATTTCATCCACCGCTGCGTCTATACTTTGCTGGCTGCAAATCGGTTCCCGAAGGATGTGCTTCACTAACCCTATCGATGCATTGTCAATGACTGCCTGAAGCGGAGAGAACATATTTGTTCCATCTAAGAGCCCCAAGGCATAATGGATATACTGTGCCCCTGAAGAAGCAACCTGAATGTAGGAATATACTTTTTCCATAATCGCTTGTAATCCTGGCCGTTTCGCGTCACTGACGCCAGCGGATGCATAACAGGGAATTCCATAGAATCTGGCCATCTGGGCACAGCCCATAGCATAGTGGATAAACTCTGGAGCTCCGTAGCAGTCATGGAGGTTGTCTAAACGGGAACGCACAGGTACTGATCCGTACAGTACTGGTGTCCCAGAACTGATACACTGTGCCAGTGCAATACCGGCCAGGATCTCAGCGTTGATCTGGGCCAGCATGCCCTCTTCTTGAATAGGAGCCGTTGAGCCACCCTGGGGTGATGATGATATCACCAAGGGGATTCTTTCTTTAGCTATGACTATCAGCTTTTCGGAGCTGTCAGCTACCATTTGCATAGGACTTTTCATAGGGCATACAATGAATGAGATGGGTAAGTACTTTTGAGAACCGCCGATGATCTCAGCAAGTCTGATTACCCGATGCAGTGCATCTGGATCAGTCAGTCCGCTCTGGACATGCTTGGATGTATGAAGAAGGGCTGAATAAAATACATGTATGTCCTTGTTCTTAGAAGTAATGAAATCATCTTGAATATTCACATTTCTAAGAAAGAAATCCGCATGACTCAGGTGTTCAGTCAGATGAGCTGACTCGCAGAGCGCTGAAATAGAACCGGTTTCCTCAGTGAATACCGGATAATTCATTTCACGCTTGGCTTTACCGGAGGAAACGAAGCGATCCATTGCTGATCTGAGATAGATGTTCGATTCAGAGCCGGTGCCAAAGTAAACTGCAGGGGTCTGGGAATCCAGGATCAGTCTGTTGCTGGGGTTGCGGGCGCCGAGGATTATCTTAGGTGGAACCTCCTTCAGCATCTTCATCAGTTGTTTTTCCTGGAAGCGCACACGCCATAACGTGTTTTTTCCTTCTCCTTCGCGTGTTACTGAACAACCGCCCTGGCGGTAAGCATCTGCAGCTCGGATTCCTGCGCATTTGATACCAGTTTCTGAAAGGAGCATCATGGAAGCATGGTGAATCGATCTAACAGTTTTCTGGTCAAAACGATCCACCGGATTGACATGCAGCGGTGTTCTGTACGTATGGTGCTTTGATTGCATAATTATCTATCCCTCATTGAATAGGCCCTGACGAACAGCCCTGGAGAATTTTCTGCAGTACCTATCTCTGTCTGAGAGCAAATCTCCCATAATCAGAGCCCGTTGCACGCTTTTTCTCGTAGGATCGCATATTGCCGAGTCCAACCCATAGCATGCAGCTGCAATCAGAAACGAGCCGTTTACCAGTGAACGCTTCTTCAAACCGTGGGATACATTTGATAGTCCCAAGGTTGTCTTTGCTTTTGGGAGGTGCTTTTTTATATGTGCAATTGTGCTGAATGTCACAAGAGCCTGCTTGGTATCAGTGGCTATCGGCAGCACAAGAGGATCAAAAAAGACCTGTTGTTCAGACATCCCTCGCGATTTGCATTCCTCCATAATGGCCATACAAATATCCGTACGTTTTTCCGTTGTTGCAGGGATGCCCTCAGCATCCATAGCCAGCGCAATCAATGGCACTTGGTGAGTTGAAGCAAGATCAATAATTTCTTTCGTTTTGCCCGTCAGTTCGCCGTTTATGGAATTCAGCATCCACGGCCTGCGTCCATCCACATGGGCAGCTGCATGATTTAGAATTACTGGATCTGCGGAATCAAGGACCAGGTTTTTTTCTGTACACGATAGGGCGATATCTATAATCCAGCATATGTCATCCATTTCTTGTTGGGTCGTCCCGGATCCAGTACCTGCGTTCAGGTCAATCCAATGAGCTCCAGCAGCATCCTGCATGGCTATTTCGCTAGCTATCAGATCTCTATCTTTATTCACCAGTGCTTCCCTAATACGTTTTCTTGTAGCATTTACCCGTTCTCCGATAATGATCATGATCCAGCTCCTGCTATGCTTCTATGATTTCCTCCCGGATCTGTGTATGGTACTTCGTGATCATTTAGTATAGAGAGTACTATGTCATGAGCCCGTTGTGCGGATGTAACAGCGCCCTCTTCTATCCATTGACTTCTTTGCTTTCTGTCACTGATAACGGGCTGGAAATGCTCCTTGCGCATGTAGGTTCTCGTACTCCTGCTGGTAACAAAGTTGCCCCCAGGCCCGGCCTTTCGTATGTCTTTCATGCAGAGAGTAGCATCATTTATGTCTATACCTCGTATAGTCCGACGAACCATACCGAGTATTTCATTATCTAACACCAGCTTCTCAAGGCTTACGGTAAGGGCGAATTCCATCAGTCCAGCAGCATCATGAATGAAATCAGCACCTGCCTGACCGACCAGAAGATTTGTCAGTGCCGTTTCATAGCCGCACTGAACGTCCAGAGTTTTTGAGTCACTGATTCCTGCTGTGCCATAGTAGGGCAAGCCGTAATACTGGGTCATTTGCGCTGCAGCTGCATTAATCAACCCGCTTTCAACTGGCGCACCGAGGTAGCACATACTTTTCATGTCCATTGCTGATGCAACACATCCGTAAATTACCGGAGTGCCGGGATTCACCAACTGCGTCAACATAACATTAATCAAGGCATCGCAGTTTTGAATGATCAATGCCCCAGCAAGCGACATGGGTGCAGTAGCCCCGCACAGGGGTTCAGCAGGAACTGCCACGGGTATGCCTTCCCGCGCAACTTGGATCATGAATCCACCGTATTTGCTGTCAAGACGCAGCGGACTTATACCGCAGGTTATGAGTGAGATGAAGGGCCGTTCCCGCAAAGCTTCCGGAGATTCGGCTATCTCCTCTGCCATGCGGATGACATCATTAATGCCTTGGGAAGTGAATACTCCTCCCATGACATGTTTATTGGTATATCTGATGCCGGTTGAAAAGCGGTTGATGTCAACATCGTCGACCGATAGGTCGTTTGGATAGGTAGGAAGCAGACAGATGTCAATATTATCCATGGCATCCACTATCCGAACGACATTCACTAGGTCAGATAAAACAGCCGGTCTGCTTTCCTTTTGTCCGTAATCCAGCATATTCAAAGCTGTACCGCCTGTGCCGAAATATACTTCTCCCGAACCAAGACAGCAGTCGTGAGCATCATCCCTTCCGCATAACGTAACTGAAGAAGGAGCTGCTGCTATCAGTTCCCGTACTGTATGCTCCGATATCTTGATTATTCTTGTATTGTCGTCAGCCGAAAGTGCTGCCTTTTTGAAGTACTCGTATGCCTCTTCATGGCACACTTGAAACCCAGTTTCGGACAGCACCTCCATGGTAGACTGATCAATGCGTTCAATATCTTTAGTATCTAGAGGCGTATACTGGTGTCTGCGTTGTCTCATAGCTCATTCCTTACCATGCATAGAGCAGGTTATCGTGTCTTCTGTAAGAGCATTCCAGCGAGCACTGGGAGCACGTATTCCCATTGTCCTTCAGCTCTGCTGCATCTCCAATGCCGAAGACAGCGGTAATTGTTTTTCTGGGATTCATATGATATGTCGAAGAAAGACTAATTCCTATTAATTCTACCGGCAGCAGCGAGCAGAGAAGACCCTGCTGTTCTATAGGCCAGTCGCAGTATCCTGGGCTGTACCGATAGGTCATTCCCTTGTTCAGTGCGCAGGTTTCCCCTATATGTTTTTGAGCCATATCAGCAACAGCCTCTATGGCCTTTGATGCTGCCTCATCAAGTACTGTTCGCTCATGGGCGCGCAAATTACTCTTATTTATGGTCTTATCAATCTGTTTCCCGAGTGTGACTGCCATAACTACTGCTGTATCACATCGAGATAGCACTTGAGCACATTTACTGCTGTCCAAAGTATATTTTCTGTCCAGTACTGCAAGCTTGCAGTCATACACTTCTACAGGCATGATCTTCCATACCATACGGGGAGCAGCAACCGTTTCTATAGTCTTCATGGCTGCATATAGTGATTTATATGTACGGTTATTTTTCTGTTTTAATTCGGTTTTATAATATTTGTGTACTAATTTAATAGCTGTGTAGATATTAAGATTATCATAAAAAAAATGGTTCATAGAGCCAATCCTTGTAAACAATTGTATGAATAAATACGTCACAAATGATTATCTTATAATATTTTAAATAATTATTTGACAGCAACATTAATAGTTCAGAATAAGTAGTATTATATTTAGTCTACTAATTATAATACTATCCTTTCTGATGCTTGTCAACCAAGGTTCACATATATAGTAAATTATTCCATTACGTATGCGCTCTATGCTGATATGCTGAAAAAAATCGAGTCAAATGCATACACAGTTCAATCTACGTCAATACTTTTTTATGGCAGCATGAGTAACGCATGTACTTGCGCAGAGGAGGTAAATCCGAATCTGTAAAAAAAATTCAACAGTATATACGCATACAATCGACTATAGATATACGAAGCCTATAACTCTCGGACTTTCAGTTCTTTTTCCCCGCGCATTTCATGCATTTGCGGTTTTCTCATGCCAATAAGAGGAGTTATTCATTTAAGGATTACATGGATTGAATCAACACGCGAGTTTTTACAATACTTATATACATGAGACAGCCAAGAAAACTTGTCAGCGGAGCGGTCTATCACGTGATCGGACGCATCAACCGCAATGAAATGCTCCTCGATGACCCCCAGATCAAGGCACTCCTGCTGCAGG
>SKXS01000214.1 GCA_007128345.1 Spirochaetia bacterium | reverse complement strand
TGACATTGAAACCCGCAGCCCTCAATAAGGTGGTCACCATGTTCTTGCCAATATCATGAATATCGCCGAAAACCGTACCAATAACTATATTTCCGAGGCTATGCTTTTTTTTCCCCTGTTTGATTATCTCTTCTTCGAGAAGGCGGGTGGAAGTCATGACGGCTTCTGCAGCCATGATAAGTTCGGGAATAAACAGTTCTCCAGTTTCAAATTTCTTTCCCACATCCCGGATGGTGCGGTTCAGTGTATCTAACACTGTCAGTGGATCAATCTGCTGCTCCAAGGCCTGCTTCGTGTAATACGCAGCATCATCTATCTGGTAGGTTGTTACCGCTTCACTGATTTTCTCCAGGATTTCCATAGAACCTCCCTTGGATACTGCACTGATTACGCTCACCAGTTGTATCAGCTCATTGATTCATTCTCCAGCGGATGACAATCGTTTGCATATGAACTATATCACCATGTGTCACCTTTGTCAAATTCGGCGGTCCGGTACACGGTAAGCTCAATGGGTGAAGGCACGCAAAGCAGATTTCACAGGAGATCCTGGTGAAAGGCCGGGATGCATACGCGCTGTTCGCAGTTGCCAATCACAGAAATTATGTATAGAATGATAAGCACCCATGGTCATTACGGCCTTGACTTGAATACAGGCTGGAGAAAGCAGCAAGCATATGGATGTTAAACAATTATATGTAGTATATCCCCCGGAAATCTCCAAATCATCAGCGCGGGCCTCTTTTTTCTCTACAGCTCTGGGAGCAGGACATGAAACGTAAAAACGGTATACCCCAGATGACTCTAAACGATATAGCCAAGGCAGCAGCGGTGGATGCTTCAACGGTTTCCCGAGCGATCAATCACCCGGAAAAAGTCCGGGGTGAAACACTGGCACGCATCAGCTGGCATATCAAACGATTGGATTATCAGCCGAATTTTGTTGCCAGGGGTTTGCAGAAGGCAAAAAGCAATCTTATAGCCATTGTGGTCCCGAATTTCTCCAATCTCGCCTTTGCAAACCTGATGAAGGGATTTCACGATGCTCTGAAGGGCACCGGGTACGAGCTGATCGTGTGCAGCTCCCTGGAGGACCCGAAGGAGGAAATTGACATTTGCCTGTCCCTGGCCAGACAGCGGGTCAGCGGTATAGCATTTATCAGTACAGTCAGCACGTATGACCAGGACATACCGTTCCATGTTTTTAAGGGCAATACAGAGGTGCTCGTCATCGACCGTGAAGTGTCTGATGAAGATGTTGGAGTATTCCTTCTGGACGTTGAAAAAGGAATCCGGATGGTCTTTAACCATCTCATCCAGCTCGGTCATAATCACCTGGGGATCATAATCGGCCAGCAGCGGTCCATCCATTCCATCAACCGCCTCGCTTTAATCAGGCGGATTGTGTCAGAAATGGATGTGCACATATCAGATGCATACATCAGAGAGGGAGACTGGTCCTCAGCCGGCGGCTGGCAGGCCATGGAGCATTTTCTTACCCTTAAACCCCGGCCTACTGCGGTCTTCGCCATCACTGACACCATGGCCATGGGCGCCATAGGAGCAGCATGCGAAGCAGGGCTGAGAGTGCCGGAGGATATATCTGTAGTTGGGTTCAACAACGAACCTGGAAGCGAATCATTCAATCCCCCCCTTACAACCATGGGTCCCCATTCTTACAATATCGGCATGCAGGCAGGTAAGCATATCCTCAGTGCGCTGGAGAGTGACTATCATATGCGGGTATTCAAGAAATTTCCTCTTGATCTGATCATACGGCGCAGCACTGCCGTAGCTCCCCGGATGTAGCAAATATCACTTATCCCTTCACAGCTCCCGCAGTAAGCCCTGATATGACCTTTCTCTGGAAAATGACTACCAGCAGTATGATCGGCAGAACAGCCAGGATTATTCCTGCTGATATCCATGTCCACTGGAGGCGAAACTCAACAGAAAAATTGAGGATTGCCACGGGAACAGTCTGCACAGCTTTCTGGCCCATGGTGATTGTGGAGGCCAGCATAAACTCACCGTATGAACCGATAAAGGCAAAGATTCCTGCACAGAAGAGACCGGGAGCTGCCAAGGGGAGAATGATCTTCCGGAAGGTCTGGAAGTGAGTGCATCCGTCTATGAGCGCTGAATCATCCAGGGAGTAGGGGATATCGGAGAAATAGGTTGACAGCAGCCATGATGATATCGGGATATTATAGAATATATGGGGGAGCATCAGTCCGGGGAGGGTGCCCAGCAGTCCCAGCGACCGGATCATGATGAAGGTAGGGGCAATGGTAATGACTGGGGGGATCATGCCCCCTATTTGGAGCAGAAAGAGCGCCTGGATTTTATACCGTATACGCAGCCTTGCTATCGCGTATGCTGAAAGGGAAGCTAAAAACAGCCCCATGATGGTAACGCAGGATGATACGATAAAGCTGTTCATGATCGGCCTCATGAACTGTAAATCCACAAGGACCCTCCTGTATGCCTGAAGCGTAGGGTTCGACGGCCAGAACTGCATGGGAAGCAGAAACTCGGTACCCCTGGGTTTGATTGAGGTCGCAAATATCCAAACCAGGGGGATGAGGCAGAATATGATGATGATCAGGGAAACCATGATAGAGAGCAGTGAGTCAATTCTTCTGTTCAATCTCATGCGCTGTGCTGTATTCATGTTTTAAACCTGAAATTTTTATATGTCCTGCTTATGAAGAAGATGCTGAAAAACATAATGAGAATAAAAATGACGATGGCAAACGCCGATCCCTGACCGAAATTTGTATAGGAAAAATAATGCTTGTACGCTATGGAACTGAGGGTCTCTGTTGTCGAGCCTGGGCCGCCTCCTGTCATGCCGTATACCAGATCAAACGTCCTCAGGGCCTCCATGGTCCGAAACAGAAGGGCGACGATAACCGTAGGTATGATCATCGGAAATGTTATCCGTATAAACTTAGTCAATGCGTTGGCTCCGTCAACGTCAGCTGATTCGTAGAGCTCCTGGGGAATCGTGGCGAGCGCACCGATTATAAAAATTGCAACCAGGGGTGACCATTTCCATGCATCGGCAATGATTACTGCATGTATAGCCCATCCAGGACTTGAAAGAAAAACAGGGACCTCCTCAATCATCCCCCACTGCTTCAGCAAGACTGCTAGGCCCACTTCCGAATTGAAGAGCCACCTCCACATGGAGGCATTGATGATCAGCGGTATGGACCAGGGAACAACAATGATTGTCCGGAGCACTTGATTCATTATGGAGTTCTTCAGCCAGGTCGTTGTCAGGGCCATGCCCAGCCCGATGAGGAAGCAGAGGGTGACCGTTGATAAAGTAAAATAGATTGTGAATACGAAGGATTGCCTGAATGTGTCAGACCGAATTGCCCGGATGTAGTTTCCCAAGCCAATAAAGAGACTGCCCACCCAGTCTGCTGTGAACCGCATTTCATGAAGGCTGTAGATAACAGTCTGGGTAATAGGATAGTAGTACAGCGCTATCATGCCGAGAAACGCGGGGATGAGAAAAAAGATAGCCATCTCCCGCTCTGTCCATGAAAAGCTGACCGGTCTTGCCAGGACAAGTCCCAGTATGATGCTGCTGGCAACCGCTGCTGCGGCCAGGAATACAGCGATCGACGGGAGTATCAGGAATGCTGCAAGAGATATCAGGTACAGGACTCCTACTGCTTTTACGGAAAAAGCTGCCGCCTTATGCGTGCTCCCCCTGGTTATCTCAGCTGAGCGCCTGAGCATGGTCAGCCCAAGGAAGAGCACAATGACTACCAGAAGAAAAACTGCGACAATCCCCAGCAGTATTATTGCAATATGTACATCCATCAGTGTTTTCCCGATGGAACTGGATTAAAAGACAGTCCCGGGGAGAGACAGCCACTCCCCGAAACTATACTTTTTCTGCAGCTCGCTTACCGGATAATATCGTTGATTCTCCGCGCTGCGACATCCAGGGCCCGGTTGGGTTCAGTTATCCCGGTTAGGGCTGCATGGAGGTTTTCCCGCAAGATATCAGCCATTTCCGTGTAGTAGGGTGATGGAATCGGCGGTTTTGCTGTCTCGGCCACTTGTTCAATCAGAGGAATATGCGGATTATTGGCAATCACCTCCTCATCCGTATATACATGCATATTTGCCTGAATAGGTCCCTGTGACAGGTTGAACTGCTTCTGTACCGGAAAGTCAAACATAATTTCCAGGACTTTCAGTGCAGCCTCCTGATTCCTTGAGAACCTGTTTACGGAGAACGCCCAACCTTCGTAAAACCCGGCTGACTCTCCGCCTGGAGCAGCAGGATTGGGGATGAATCCCCACTTATTCGGAATACGGGACTGATTGGGATCATCAAGCCAGAACATCATGTCCTGACGTCCGCTGTGGAATATGGCATCTCCGCTGACAAACCTGACAAAGGAATCTTCTTCCTTCCACGTGGTTATCTCTCTGGGAGATATCCCGGAATCAATCAGGTATTTCATGAAGCTGAGGGCTTCCTTGGCTTCAGGGGAATTCATTGCCGATGTGCCGTCTTCGTTGAAGTAGGTTCCACCAAACCCGAACAGGAATTCAACCCATCGGTTTACCAGCACCATGTCGTTCATGGCAGGCCAGGTCCATCCGGTCATACCTGGGTTGTCAGCCATGATTGTCTTGCAGATATCCACAAGCTCCTGGTAGGTTTTTGGAGGATCAAACCCGTATTCCTCCAGGAGATCTGCCCGATAGTACAGGCCTCCTATACCGCCCCACCAGGGCCCAAGGCCAATGAGCTGACCGTTATAGGTGTGAGCATCCAGATAAGCAGGATCAAGCTGTTTTAGAATTGCAGGATCAATCTTTCCGTCCAAGGGAAGCAGCCACCCGGCCTCGCCGAACTCTGCGGTCCAGTATGCCCCGACACCCAGAAGGTCCACGGAAGAATCCTGGGCCATGAACCAGGTAACATAGCTGTCATGCCATGCGTCCGCGGTTGTTGGCGTAGTGTGGAATTCTACCTTGATATGCGGGTATTTCTCCGCCACGGCTTCCCTGATAGCTACTATGGGCGGATCGGCTGGTCCGAAGGTCATTTCAAAGTACTGATTATAGGCTATGGTAACTGACACCTCTTCATCCACAGGCTCCCTGGCTCCTGCAGCAAATACCAGGCCCGGCATAACTGCCAGTGCCACCAGGATTCCTGCACATACATTACATGCACGTTTTCTTCTCATAACACATCTCCTTTTTTTACCTGCGCCGTCACAGCAGCAGATACAGTTTTTACTATACAGAGATGATGAACATATGTAGCAAACGCTTGTATTTAGATTGTACCACAGGTGTTTTCAGCCGTCAAATAGAACTCTATGCTATCCCTCTGCATCTGGCGGGGAGGCACCCCTGGGCTTGCTTTTCACACCGTGAAATTTTGGTATATTTCCAATATTATTCACTATATATTAACTATATTATTGCTATATCTTTGGTCTGCTTTTTCCCAGGGATGAGAAAAATAACTCCGTGCAATATCATTGACAGCTGACTTGATATGCCTTACTATTTTATTGCAATCGTTAGTATTCATTCGCATATTAAGGAGCAGAAACCGATGGCAGATATCATACGGGAGATATTCGACTCCGTATATCATGGAGACGAGGACCAGGCAGTGCAGGCGGCCCGCAAGGCCCTGGCTGAGGGTGTTGATCCGGGCAGGGCTATCGACGAAGGAGGGGTTGCTGCACTCAATCAGCTCGGGGAGGAATTTGACAGGCTTGAAGTCTTCCTTCCGGAACTGATGATGGCAGGCGAAGCCATGAATGCCCTCATAGCAGAGCTTGCCCCGGCATTCACCAGCAAAGAGGGAAGGTACCAGGGCAAAGTCGTGATAGGAACTGCCAAGGGAGACCTCCATGATATCGGCATGAATCTGGTAGCCATCCAGCTTTCGGTGAACAAGTATAAGGTATTCAATCTGGGGACCGATGTTTCAGTAAATGAATACATCGATAAAGC
>SKXS01000244.1 GCA_007128345.1 Spirochaetia bacterium | reverse complement strand
TGGCCTGAGGATGTGGTCGAGTGGTGCAGGCGAGAGGGGATTGTACTTCTGTAAGGAGATTACCTTATTTTATTTTGACATATAATGGACAAAAAGTAAAAATAAAAGTACACTGGTACTCTCAGGTGTGTACCTGACTTTTCCAGAAGAGGATGTATACCATGTTCAGATCACAGAAACCCAAAGAACCAGCAGAGTCACCCCGCATGACCAAGCTTCGGGATTTGGAATCCCTGGCGAAGCAGGGCGGGGGCAGTGATAGGATTGATGCCCAGCATAAAAGGGGCAAGCTGACCGCCCGGGAGCGGATTGATCTGCTGACGGATCCGGGAAGCTTTGATGAATTTGACATGTTCAAGGTTCACCGGTGCACAAACTTCGGAATGGATAAAGAAATCTACTATGGTGACGGAGTAGTTACTGGCACTGCGCAGATTGATGGAAGGGATGTCTGCATCTATGCGCAGGACTTCACGGTCCACGGAGGATCGCTGTCTAAGAGTCAGGCCGAGAAGATCTGCAAGATCATGGACTTTGGAGCCAAGGCCGGAGTTCCAGTTATAGCCCTGAATGATTCAGGCGGCGCTCGGGTGCAGGAGGGAATTGATTCTCTCGCCGGGTACGGGGATATATTTATGAGGAATGTACGGTACTCAGGCGTCGTCCCCCAGATAGCCGCTATTCTCGGCCCCTGTGCAGGTGGTGCAGTGTACTCACCGGCTATCCAGGATTTCGTTGTGATGAACCAGACGAACAGCTATATGTTCGTAACAGGACCGAAGGTGGTCAAGACGGTGCTCCATGAGGATGTAACCCCTGAACAGCTCGGAGGGGCGAACGTGCATGCTGCGAAAAGCGGGGTAGCCCATTTTACCGGCAGAACCGAGGAAGAGACTTTGGGAGTTGTCAGGGAACTGGTATCATACCTGCCGTCCAACAACCATACTGCAGCCCCCGTCAGGGAAACCGATGATCCGGTTGACAGGCCCTGTCCTGAAATGCTGGACATCGTACCCGAAGTCATGAATAAATCCTACGATATCAAGCAGGTAATTGCTTCGCTGGCTGATGAAGGCAGATTCCTCGAGGTTGCTGCAGCCCATGCGCCGAACCTGGTGATCGGGTTTATACATCTTGGGGGAAGGACTACTGGCGTACTGGCGAACCAGCCGCGGCACATGGCCGGCGTAATCGACATAGCGGCATCCGCCAAGGGAGCCCGGTTTGTGCGGTTTTGCGACGCATTTAATATTCCGCTGCTCACCCTTCAGGATGTACCGGGATTTATGCCTGGGACGGATCAGGAGCACAATGGAATTATCAAGCACGGCGCCAAGCTTCTTTATGCGTATGCGGAAGCTCTAGTACCAAAGATCACCGTTATTCTGCGTAAGTCATACGGCGGAGCGTATATTGTTATGAACAGCCATCATCTCGGTGCCGATGCCGTCTATGCATGGCCGACAGCGGAAATTGCCGTCATGGGCTCAAAAGGAGCGGTTGAGGTCATATTCCGCAAGGAAGCCCATAAGCAGACTGATGCCGGACAGTTCCTCGTCGAGAAGGAAGAGGAATACAATGACACATTCTGCAATCCCTACCGAGCAGCGGAAAAGGGGTATATTGAGGGCGTAATTGATCCTGTCAGGACCCGTGAGCGTGTGATCCGCACTTTCCAGAGGCTGCTGACCAAGCAGGAGTACGGGCCTAAGAGGCGCCATGGGAATATACCGCTGTAAACTAGTGGACCAGGATGTGGTGAGCGAGTCTCACAGGTACACTATGATGGACTCCTGCAACAGTCACTTCCAGGCTTCCGTCGCGGTCAATACTGAGAACCATCATCTGTTCGCCAGGCACGATTCCCAGCTTCTTGAGCCGTCTGCGTACGTCCCATCCTCCACGGATGGACCGAATGAGCAGCTGTTCTCCAGGAGTGGCTAAGTGAAGCGGGCGCGTTGAGCAGCTTGAGGAGCCCAAAGCCGGATCTTTGTCTTTTCTCTTACCTTTGGATTCCATGACACGCATGATAGCGTCAGCCAGGGTATCCGTCAAGATATTAGGCTGTACCCCATCCCGGATGATGCAAAATGTGCTATACTTTTCCAGGGGAACTGAGCTTTCCTTCTGGTATCTGGTTAAGTATATTAGTTCATATATCATGTATGTTGTATACGAGAGGAGGACGCCATGGAACCGTACTTTAATGACAAGGATCCAATGGAGACCAAAGACTGGCTTGAATCACTGGACGGTGTCATAGCGCATGAGGGTGAAGATAAGGCAGACTTTCTCCTGCGCAAGCTTACTGACCGGGCCCGGGAGCAGGGGGTTGATACGTCTCCAGGGGTGCTTTCTCCCTACATGAATACCATACCTCCAAACCGGTCCGCTAAAATCCCTGCTGACGATTCGATACTGGCACGCAATATTGCAGCGTATGTCCGCTGGAACGCCATGGTGATGGTGGCCCGGGCCAACAAGGACGGCAAGGGGCTTGGTGGTCATATAGCAAGTTTCGCGTCAGCCTCCTCGCTATACGAAGTAGGATTTAACTGGTTTTTTCGCGGACCCGATGCTGAGCATGGAGCTGACCTGGTATACTTTCAGGGGCATTCATCTCCTGGGATGTACGCCCGTGCATTTGTTGAAGGGCGGCTGACTGAAGAGCAGCTTGAGCATTTCAGGCAGGAGGTTGACGGGAAGGGACTATCTTCGTATCCCCATCCGTGGCTTATGCCGGAATTCTGGCAGTTTCCCACAGTGTCCATGGGAATTGGACCACTGAGTGCCGTGTATCAGGCCAGGTTTATGCGTTATATGGAATCGCGGGGACTTGCCCAAGCGGGGAATAGAAAAATTTGGGTGTTCATGGGAGACGGGGAATCTGATGAGCCGGAGTCGCTTGCCGGATTATCGCTGGCAGCCAGGGAGCAATTGGATAACCTTATTTTTGTGGTGAACTGCAATCTTCAGAGACTTGATGGTCCGGTCCGGGGCAACGGCAAGATCATCCAGGAACTGGAAGGCCGGTTCAGGGGAGCCGGCTGGAACGTCATCAAGCTCATATGGGGGAGTGAATGGGATGAGCTGATAGCGCGTGATACCGAAGGGATACTGCTGCATCGGCTTGCTTCGCTGGTGGATGGTGAGTTCCAGACGATCAGGGCCCGCGGACCGAAGTACCTCCGGGAGAAAATATTCGGAGGTGATCAGCGGCTTGAAGAAATGGGCAAGCACTACTCGGACGAGGAGCTCTGGCAGATGACCAGAGGAGGCCATGACCCAAGAAAGATCTATGCGGCGTTTACCGAAGCGGTGCAGCATACCGGTACGCCTACAGTCATCCTCGCCCAAACTATCAAAGGGTTCGGCATGGGCAAGAGCGGTGACGCGGTAATGGGAACTCATAACCAGAAAGTCATGGACCTTGACTCACTCCGGGCATTTCGTGACCATTATCATGTGCCGGTGAAGGATGAAGATCTGGAGCGCATGCCCTTCATCAGGCTGCCTGAAGGCAGTAAAGAGGAAGCTTTTATCAAGCGGCAGCGTAAGGACCTGGGAGGACCGGTGCCCTTCAGGAAGGCTGAAGCTCAGAAACTTAAAGTCCCGAGCCTCACTGACTTCTCCCAACTGCTGGAAAGTTCAGGCGATCGGGAGATCTCCACCACCATGGCATTTGTGCGCCTGTTAGGGAGGCTTGCAAAGGACAAACAGATCGGCGAACGGATTGTGCCCATTGTTCCGGATGAAGCGAGAACCTTCGGTATGGAAGGTATGTTCAGGCAGCTGGGTATCTATGCACCCGCCGGACAGCTGTATGAACCCCAGGATTCCGAAGAGATCATGTGGTACCGAGAAGATGCGAAGGGGCAGATTCTTGAAGAAGGGATTTCCGAGGCAGGGGCCATCTCCTCCTGGGTAGCAGCAGGAACTGCCCATGCGCAGTACGGCAAGTACATGGTGCCGTTTTACACCTTCTACTCCATGTTCGGTTTCCAGCGCATCGGCGACTTCATCTGGGCGGCAGCAGACAGCAGGGCCAGAGGATTCCTCATGGGTGCGACCTCAGGGAGGACCACGCTCAACGGTGAAGGGCTTCAGCATCAGGACGGGCATGCGCTTCTGGCTGCCTCAACGGTTCCAACCTGCATGGCCTATGATCCTTCCTTCTCATACGAACTGGCAGTCCTCATCCAGGACGGCCTGAAGCGCATGTACGAAGATGGGGAGGATATATTCTACTACATCACTCTGATGAATGAGAACTACAAGCATCCGAAGATGCCCAAAGGTGCTGAGGAGGGGATCCGAAAAGGAATGTACCTCTTTCGGAAGGCTAAAGAGACTAAACGGCGCGTACAGCTCATGGGCAGCGGGACTATCCTTCGCGAAGTGATCGCCGCGGCGGATCTTCTGGAGAAGCATTTTGATGTCAATGCTGATATCTGGAGTGTGCCGGGCATCAACGAGCTCCATCGGGATGCAATTGAGGCTGAACGGTGGAACTTGACCCATCCGGGAAAGAAACAGGTGCTCCCGTACGTTACCGAGGTTATGCAGGGACATGAGGGGCCTGCGGTGATCAGCACTGATTTCGTCAGGGCATATCCTGAACAGATACGCAGACTGATACCGGGACATGTTACCATACTGGGTACAGACGGATTTGGAAGAAGCGACATGCGGGATAAGCTCAGATCTTTTTTCGAGATCGACCGGCGCTACATAGCTCTTGCAGCTCTGCACGGTCTTGCAAAAGACGGTGTTGTCAAAAACAAGGAGATCAAGGATGCTCTGCATGTCCTGGACATATCCGCTGATAAGCCGAGCCCCTTGAGGGCGTAACAGGAGGAGGGATCCGTGGCTAAGAAAACCATTGAAGTACCTGATATCGGCGATTTTACCGATGTGCCGGTTATAGATGTGCATATAGCGGTGGGAGATACGCTGCAGCACGATGATTCCCTTATCTCACTGGAGAGCGCCAAGGCGGTGATGGATATCCCGTCACCTGTGTCAGGCGAGGTTCTTGAAGTGCTCATACAGGAAGGGGACAAGGTATCCCAGGGTACTCCCATTGCCGTTGTTGAAGCAGCTTCCGATGAACAGCAGGCTGGAGATGCAGGAAGTGACCATGCAGAGGATGCAGACGCTGGTGCACCTCCCGAGGATGAGCCTGAAGCGGACCATGGGGCTGACCGCATTGAACAGGAGGAACTTCCGCATGAGACCCCTGAAAAGACCCCCGAGGTGCCGGTTAATAAACAGGAACCTGCTTCGCAGTATCATGCGACCCCTTCAGCCCGTCAGTTTGCCCGCCGCATAGGGGTGGACCTCTCGCAGGTTGCGGGCAGCGGCCCCCATGGAAGAATCCTCACCACTGATATCGAGGCTGCGGCAAAGCAGATTATCGAAACCAGGAACGCACCAGCTGGCGGTGCCGGGCTGCCTCCTGTAAAGGAGTACGATTTTTCATCGTTCGGACCTACAGAGGAACGTGAGCTTACCCGGATTCAGAAGATATCAGGGCCGCATATCCATGCAAGCTGGATGGGAGTTCCCCATGTCACCCACTATGATGAGGCCGACGTGACGGAGCTTGAGGCATTCAGGGTGAAACTCAATAAGGAAACTGGTGAGAAGCACTCAATTCTCTCGCTGATCATACCTGCGGTGGTGTATGTACTTAAAAAGTATCCGGACTTCAATGCATCGCTGCACCATTCAGGTGAGAAGATCATTCAGAAGCGCTACTACCACATTGGTATCGCTGTTGACACTCCCCAGGGGCTGGTGGTCCCCGTGATCCGTGACGCAGATACTAGGGGTGTGCTCCATCTGACTGCAGAATTGAGAGAAATCAGTAAGCGCGCCCGTGATGGCAAGCTCAAACTCCAAGATCTGTCCGGCGGGAGCTTCAGTATATCAAGTCTGGGAGGTATCGGCGGGGTAGGGTTCACTCCCAGAATCAATGTACCGGAAGTGGTTATCCTCGGCCTGTCCAGGATGCAGAAAAAGCCGGTATGGGATGAGGAGAGCGGACAGTTTATTCCCCGCCTCGTGCTGCCGTTCTCGGTTTCCTATGATCATCGG
>SKXS01000201.1 GCA_007128345.1 Spirochaetia bacterium | reverse complement strand
CCTCCCCGATCGATCCAGGCAATGGACCCGCCGCCTGCGCCAATGGTATTGATGTCAATCATGGGCTTGGCAACCCGGTATCCCGCAATCTCACCTTCAGTCGATAGGGTAGCCGAGCCGTTGTTGATGAGGGTCACGTCAAAGGAGGTCCCGCCCATATCCATGAGAATGAGGTTCCCCTCACCGAGGATCTCCGTGAAGTACATGGTTCCCACTGCTCCGGCGGCAGGGCCGGAAAGAAGGGTTGCTGAAGCATGCCGGATCGCCGTATCGGCGGTCATAACCCCTCCGTTGGATGCGGTCACATAGAATGCCCGCTTCAGACCATCATTGCGCAGCCTCCTCTCCAGATTGGACAGGTAGACCGTGAGCTTCGGTCCTACATATGCATTTGCAGCAGTAGTGGACGACCGTTCATACTCCCTGATCTGGGGCAGCACTTCTGAGGAGATGGAGACGAATACGTCGGGAAGTTCCTCAGTAACAATTTCCGCAATCCTCTGCTCGTGAACAGGGTTGAGGAAGGAAAAGAGGGTGCAGACAGCAACTGCTTTCACCCCTTCTTTGCGGAAATCCCTGCAGATGTTCCTGACGCCCTGCTCATCAAGGGGAGTTATGACATCACCTTTGTAGTCTATGCGCTCCTGCACTCCCCTGCGCAGGTACCTGGGTACCAGAGGCGGCGGTGTGTAGAGCTTCAAATCCCAGATATTCTTTTTATGAGCCCTGCGCATCTCCAGGGTATCCCGGAATCCTTCAGTGAGAATGATCCCGGTCACTGCCCCAGTGAGGGTCAGCAGGGTGTTGGTAGCCACGGTCGTACCGTGGGCAAAGAAATCAAGCGATCCCAGGAATTCCCTCAGGTCTGTGCCAAAGAATTCGGCTGCCCGCTGTATCACATTGTATAGCCCGATGGACGGGTCCTTGGGTGTTGAGAGTTCCTTGAAAGTATGGATCACTCCAGCTTCATCAATAACGACACAATCGGTAAATGTGCCTCCTGTATCTACACCTACTCTGTACTTCACCGCTTCCTCCCTTTCGATGAAAAAGTTTTTAGGAAATTAGAACATGTCTTCCTTAATACGCGCGAGATGATCCCGCATAGCTTCACGGGCCTGCTCTGGCTCATGCTCCTCCAGGGCCCTAAGAAGAACGGTATACGCCTTCAGGTATAATCCGACGCATTCTGGCCTGGTTAGCGTCTCAGCCATGAGCGCTTTCCAGTGGGTTTCACGCATCATGTAGGCAACACTGGAATAGACTGAATGGAGCACGGAATTATGGCAGAATCTGCTGATATTCACATGGAACTGGCGTTCCTCCTCCATATAAGCCTCTACAGCTCCCTGATCACCTGAATCAATGAGATCAGCACATGCCTCCAGCTTATCCAGGCTCTTCTTAAGCAGAACGATCTCCTTGCTGGTGCACCGATGAGCGGCCAGGGCTGCAATGGCAGGTTCAATCTCAAGCCGGGCTTCGACGATATCAAGGGGATCGTGGCCGGTCAGCAGGCTCCTGAGCAGATTCTGGTCAATCATCTCCTCGCTGGCTTTCCTGCTCACGTAATTCCCCTGCCTGCCCCGGCATTCTATGAGCCCAAGCATCTCCAGCGCGCTGAAGGCTTCCCTGATGCACGCCCGTGAGGAGTTGAACTCCTCCGCAAGCATCCGTTCAGGGGGCAGCTGGTCGCCGGGTTTCAGTTCTCCACTGAATATTGAGTTCTTGATCTGACGGGCGATCTGCATGTAATATTTCTGGGGCTGCAGCTGCGTAAACATGTACTCCTCAACATGCACGGCATACTTTCTGTATATCCGCGCCAACAGTTTCCGTGGCCTTACCACGGTATGTACAGTACACCATAGAACCGATGGATTGTCAATAATATTTTCCCTGCACACAGACCCAATTACAGGTAATATCCACTTGACATGCAGGCAAAACCGAACTACTCTTCTAGCTATAGCGGTCTGGCCAAATCTGGTCAGACCATGATCATGGTACGTATTCAGCCCGTAACGCAAGGAGTGCAGTATGAAGTACACCGGTCCCAGAATTGTCACCCCTCCTCCCGGACCAAAAGCCCGGACATTGATTGAAGAAGATATCAGGATGCTCTCGCCGTCCCTCACCCGAAGCTCTCCTCTTGTAGGGGAAAAAGCAGAAGGGGTATTTGTTGAAGATGTCGACGGCAATGTGTTCCTCGATTTCGGTTCCGGTATCGCAGTCACCGCCCTCGGCCACCGTCACCCGGAGGTCATCGCATCCATGAAGGCACAGATGGACAAGCTCATCTTTATCAACAGCCTGGATTACTACACGATCCCCCAGGTTGACTATGCCAAGATGCTCTTTGAAGTAACACCGGGCGACTTTGAAAAACGCGTCTTCTATACCAACAGCGGAAGCGAAGCTGTTGAAACAGCCATTAAAATGGCCAAGTGGCACAACCGTAAGATGTACGGAATTGGATTCATCAACGGTTTCCACGGCAGGACCCTTGCAGCTTTGAGCTTCACCACCAACAGCCTGACTGCCAGGCGGGGTTTTCAGCCCCTCTATCCCATCGGACAATTCACGCCCTACCCGCACTGCTATCGGTGCCTCTTCGACAAGACCTACCCGTCCTGCGACATGCACTGCCTGAACTATCTCACCGACGTGGTGTTCAAGAAGATCGTTCCCCCGGATGAGACCTCCTTCATCATGCTTGAAGCAGTCCAGGGCGCCGGAGGATACATCGTTCCCCCCAAGGAATTCTTCCCAAGGCTCTCCCAAATCTGTCGGCAGCACAACATACTGCTCATCGTCGATGAAGTGCAGACCGGGTTCGGCAGGACCGGCAAGATGTTCGCCTGCGATCACTTCGGCCTTGAGCCTGACATCATCGCACTTTCCAAGGCGATAGCCAACGGGTTTCCCTGCGGTGCAGCAGTTTCCCGATCGGAAGTGATGGACTGGGTTGATGCGGCCCATGAGGGGACACTCAACGGTAACCCGGTTATCATGGAGGGAGCAAAAACCGTGCTCACCGTCATGCAACGCGACAACCTGCCCGCACATGCTGAAAAACTGGGAGCCTATCTGAAGGATCATCTGGCTTTTCTCATGGAGAAATACCCCATTATCGGGGATGTACGGGGTCTGGGTCTCATGATAGGAGTTGAATTCATCAAGGATGCAAAGAAAACACCGGCAGTGGACTTCAGGAACCAGCTCATTGATCTCGCCTTCCAGAAGGGGCTCATGCTCCTGGGAGCAGGAGAATCATCAATCCGCCTGGCACCTCCGCTGATCATCACGAAAGAGCAGCTGGATACCGGCCTCTCCATCCTGGAGGACTGCATCAAAGAACTCTCATAGCATTCCCACAGCTTGCAACCTTACGAAACCCCTTCTGCCGAAAAGGCTGAAGGGGTTTCCAACATCTTGCGTGAGTAAGCTCAGCTCATCAGATTCAAAAACAGCGCTCTGCAGTCCACTTCATGCGTAAGAATTCCCTTATCTCTGAGCAGGGCAGCGAGGCCTTCCACTTCACCGATATCCTGGTGAAAGAGCTTTGTCCGTTCCATCAGTGCTTTGGTGAGCTCCCATACCTCCTGTTCTTCAGGACCGTTGCGTCCGGGTATCTCCCCTGTATATCGTTCCCAGTCAGCCAGAGTCCAGGAGCAGACCTTCCGATACCCCTCAGCTGTAGCTTTCAGAAACTTCACCGCAGTCTCATGATGCTCCTCAACCCATGCCTTTCTCGCGGCAAACACTAGAAATGGACTTTCAGGCAGTCCGTGCTGCGTGTAGGAAATGAAGTTAACATCCTTTCCTTTGCGTATCGTCCTGGGTATGGCGTATGATACCGCATCCAGGAGATCTATTTCATCGGCAAGCAGGAGTTTTTCCCCCTCAAATCCGACGATCTTCCAGGTTACTGCATCCCGGGGTACCCCGTTGTGTGCAAGAAATACTTCGAGCTGCGCCTGGCTTACCGGGCTTGGACCGACGCCGATCCGCTTACCGGGGATATCCATCACAGATGTGATCCCCTTATCCTTCAGGCTCAGGAGCCCTTCCGGATTGCTTGGCACCAGTGATGCGATGGACACCGTCCCCGGCACCCGGTCCTGCATGAGCATGATGTTGTGGGGATAGTTGATCACCAGGTCTGCTTCTCCCTGATGCAGCAGCTCAAGCGCCATGGAAGATTTCTGGGCAGGCTCCATGATCTCAAGACTAATTCCCGCTTCGCGGTAGTATCCCTGAGCTTGTGCCTCAGTGAAGACTGCATGCTTTGCATCTAACGTCCAGTCCAGCAAGAGACGAATTGTATGTGTTTGCATAGTGAGTATCTTCTCCAAAATATTTTAGTAAGAAGAAGTGAAGCGGCCCACTCTCGAGCCGCTTCACCTGTAAACGAAGTTGTTTTCTCTTTAGAAGAGCCGATCTACTTCCCGTTTCGCACGGTCAAGCAGGGTCTCAGGATCTCTGCGTTCAAATACGGATTCCTCAACCGCTTCCGCAATAATTCGGGAAGCATCGGAGTACTGGGCGATGTTCGGCCGCACAATGGTATGCTCAAGTCCGCTGAGCATGATCTCAAGATACGGATCTGCCTGGTAGAATTCTTGGTACTCAGGTATATCCATTACTGAAGGACGGTACGGCATTGCACCGGTAGTCAGACACCACCGTACATGCACATCAGAGGATCCCAGGAAGTTGAGAAATTCCCACGCAGCCAGGTAGTCCTTGGCGCCTTCCAGGATAGCAAGGTTTCCACCGCCCGATACGCTGGCAATCGTTTTTCCCTTTGGAGGCGGAGATACGCCAACATTGTCAGCACCAAGGGCATTCTTGAATGAACCGTAGGATGTGGTGCTTGATAAACCCATAGCCGCATTACCTACGGGGAAATCGGCAAAGCCGACATCAAGAGAGAGTATACCGTGCTCCCATACTAGATCCTGCCACAGCTGCGTAGCTGCAACACCCGCGGGTGAATTGAAGGTCGCTTCAGTCAGCTGGGGATTGAAGAGTTCTCCTTCCTGCTGCCAGAAGAACGCAAGCCAGTACCATACGGCACCAAAGTCGGCACGGATCGGCATGGCCAGTCCCCACTGGTCTGTAACACCGTTGCCGGTGCGATCCAGCGTCAGCTTCTTGCCAAACTCAATAAACTCATCCCAGTCCTTGGGAGGAACATCGGGGTCTAGGCCTGCTTCAGCAAATTTCTCCTTGTTCCAGTAGAGCACAATATTTGACAGGTTGAAGGGGATCGAATAAGTGTTGCCCTTATACTGGGTGCTGTCAAAAGAAGCCTGGAAAAGATCTGCCTGATCATACCCGTAAGCGTCAATAAACGGTGCAAGGTTTACGAGTGAATCAGCTTCTGCGAAAATCGGAGTCCAGAATGAGTCAATCTCAGCAATATCAGGGCCAGCTCCGCCTGCAATTGCCGTGACCAGCTTGTCCCGCATGAGATGCAGGCTTCCGCCGTAGGTCAGATTGATCTTGATCATCGGGTTTTCCTGTTCAAACTCTTCCACAAAGGTTTTGAAGAGTTCTTCGCGGATACCTGTGTAGCTGTGCCAGTACTCCAAAGTAACCTGCTGATCCGGCACATACTTCTCTCCGGTAATTTCAAGTTCCGGAGCGGGTGGTGCCGCTTCTCGAGCCCCGCCTGCGCTGATGAACAGCAATGGAAGAGCCAGAATGAGAATCAGCATCGTGGTTTTTTTTATCATAACCATACCTCCTAACATGATTCGAATTATGATTTAAGTCCCGTAAGACTTATTCCCTTGATTATAAACTTTTGTGCAACGACCAGGAAGATGAGGATCGGCACAATGGTAACTACAGAAGCGGCCATGAGCATGCCCCAGTTCCCCGTCATGGTAACCTCAGATCTGAGCATGGCGATGCCGAGCTGAAGGGTGTATTTACTCCTCGTGTTGATGACCACCAGCGGCCAGAAGAATGAGTTCCAGTTCCACAAAAAGGAGAGCATAGCCAGGGTGATCATCGCTGCCTTTGACAGCGGGATGATGATCTTTGCCAGTATCCACATGCGGGAACATCCGTCAATTCGTGCGGCATCCTCCAGGTCTACGGGAATAGTTGAGAAAAACTGCCTG
>SKXS01000240.1 GCA_007128345.1 Spirochaetia bacterium | reverse complement strand
TTAAGATAATTTATATATTTATTAAATATATTTAAAAATAACTATATAAGTATTGACATAATTAATATTCTGGGTGTATATTAATCATATGAGAAACAAGAAATCAATGCAGGTTCATGCAGCGGAAGCCGCAGGGCGAAGAAAAATGAAACTGGAATCTCGAACAGGCAAACAAGACCGGAAGAATCGTACGAGCGAAAAACGGTCGCGGCAGCATGACAGCAGCATAGCGCTGTACCTGTGGTTTTAAGTTGAAGGAGGGTCCTATGAAGAAACGTCAGCTCCAGGAGTGCCCGGTCTGCAGCTCCAAGCTGAGGATCGTGGCTTACCATTGTCCCAGCTGCAAGACCAGGATTGAGGGGAACTTCACTTCCTTGGAAGGCCGTCTGGCATCACTGGATGCGCGAGACTTGGAGTTTGTTGAGCAGTTTGTCAGGGTACGGGGATCCATCAAGGAGATGGAGAAGGTGCTCGGAGTATCCTATCCGACGGTCCGGGGAATGCTCAACGCAGTGATTGAGAAGCTGGGATTTCAGGCGGAACTGCCGAAGATAGATCCGGCTGTCAGAGGTGAGATTCTCGACAAGCTAGAGCGGGGAGAGATTACCGCTGATCAGGCTGCTGTTCTCCTGAAGGGAGAGGGCATTGATGAACATGAAGGAGCATGAGTATGGAAGAGAAGATGAGAGTGTTAAAAATGGTGGAAGAAGGGAAGATCAGTGCCGAAGAGGCGGCTGACCTGCTTGCTTCGTTGGACAGTCTGGATCCTGAAGAGCATGCTGTGAAGCAGGTGAAGGGCGGTATCCGCGGAAAGAAGCTGCGGATTGTGGTCACGTCACTGGACAGTGATCGACCGAAGGTGAATGTCAAGATTCCCCTTCGTCTGGTCAAGTGGGCAGAGAAGTTCATTCCTTCGGATGCCAAAAAGGAGATGGACCATCAGGGCATTAACCTGGATGAGATCCTCTCGTCGGTGGACGACCTGGAGCAGGAGACCTTAGTCGATGTTACCGATGAAGACAGCCGTGAGCATGTACGAATATTTATCGAATAACACATACTGGCTGCCGCGGGGGTGCATGAGGCGTCCCAATTATTTCTTCTTGCACTGGATGTTATAGTCGCATACAATGATGTAGCGTACTTCCGTACATGATGGGAGGTGAAGTCATGCCGAGAGGATGGTACATACATGCTGGTGACAGCAAGAAGATGTTTTACTACCGGTGGAAACCGGAAGAAGAAGATCGCATCATAGGGAGTGTGCAGATTATCCACGGCATGGCTGAACATGCGGCGCGGTACGATTATCTTGGTTCTAGGCTTGCTGAAGCCGGGTTTGCCGTGTATGCCCAGGATCTCCGGGGGCACGGAAAAACCATGGAGGACGAAGGAGAGATCGGCTTTTTTGCTGAGCAGGACGGCTGGAATCGCGTGACTGAGGATATCAATGAGATCGGGCAGAAGATTGCTGAAGAACAGCCCGATATGCCGCTGTTTCTCCTCGGCCACAGCATGGGATCGTTTTTGGCAAGGACGATAATGATAGATAACCCTGAACGTTACAGCGGGGTGATTCTTTCCGGCACTGCCGGGAATCCCGGATTTATGGGCAAAGTCGGCAAGGTGATAGCCATCAGGAACATCCGCAAGTACGGGGTATGCCATAAGGACCGGCTGCTTGACCGTCTCTCCTTCGGCTCCTACAATCGCTCGTTCAGGCCTAACCGCTCTGCATACGATTGGCTGAGCAGCGATGAGGATCAGGTGGACGCATATATTGACGATCCGCTGTGCGGATTCGTCTGCACTTCCGCCTTTTTTCGGGACCTGCTGGACGGCCTCATACGCATACACAACAGAAAACTCCTTGCTTCCATGCCTAAGGAACTTCCCGTGCTTCTGGTGAGCGGAGAGCGTGACCCCGTAGGAAAGATGGGCAGGGGTCCCAGAGAGGTCTACCGGACTTTAAGATCTCTGGGTATGCAGGATGTGACCTTGCGGCTGTTTCCCCATATGCGTCACGAGATTCTTAATGAAATCGACCGTGATCTTGCAATTGAAGTGGTCATATCCTGGTTGAGGACGCACATCGTCAGATGATTGTGTAACTCGCAACTACGTAGAAAACATAAAATAGCAGCAGCACCGTCCCCATCAATCGTCCCACGGTTCGTGACTTCGAGAGCAGGAAAAGACGGAACAACACGAGTACGGTGATCATCACAGGGAAGTGAAACCAGGTGAAATTCACAGGAACCGTGAGCCCTGCGGGGGTGACTGCTGCAGCTGATCCCACTACGAAAAGGACATTGAGAATATCCGCCCCGATCACATTGCCTATGGCCAGTTCACCGTGCCCTTTCCTTGATGCGCTGATCGCTGTGCTGAGCTCAGGAAGCGAGGTGCCGAACGCAACGAGGGTAGCCGCAATGATGGACCGGGGTATGCCCATGCGTACCGCAGTGATCTGCACGGTGGGAATAAGCACCCTTGATGAAACGATGATCAGCGCCAGGGCAAGGACCATCCTGAATATCAGGGAGGGGAGAGGGCCTGTATCAATGTGTACGGCTTCTACAGCCAACTGGTTGCTGTTCTGCCGCGCACGCACGATGGTCCGGTAGATGTAGACTACCAGAAGGGCCAAAAATACGAACCCCATCCATTGAGGTACGATGCCCTGACTGCTTATGCCTCTGCCTAAGGAGCTCCAGGGAAGTGCCGCTGCCACCAGCAGCAGTCCGCTGCCCAGGTGTATCCACGCTTGCCGGTCAGTAAGCTCCCGTTGGACCGGCAGCGGGCGGATGAGGGCTGCTATGCCGATGATGAGGCTGGTGTCGCAGATAATTGATCCCACGGCGTTGCCCAGGGCAATGTCCGGGTCGCCGGTAACTGCTGCGGCAACGGAAACGGAAGCTTCAGGAAGGGTGGTGCCGATGCTCACAATGGTCGCACCGATAATCATCTTGGGGATACCCCAGCGCAGCGAGAGAGATACCGCCTCATCGACCAGGATGTCTGCACCTTTGCTCAACGTGAAGAGGGAAACTGCGATGACCGTGAAAAGCAGTAACGTCGGTAATGTATCAAGCAGCTCTGCCAGCCAGTGTTCCATGCGGTTCTCCAGTAGCACACACTCTAACTGCGCGGTGAGTTCTTGTCAATTACACCGAATCGACGGAGTGTACATCACAGGTTTCTTGATATACAATACCTTCCATGACGAATGTGAAATCAGCTCAGGGACATACGTATCAGGTTATTGATTTCGTAAAGGACGTGGCATATCATTTTAACCGCGACCGCGTCTTCATTCTTGCATCTAGCGTAGTCTACTCAACCCTGATATCCATGGTACCTTTCCTCGCCTTCACCGTTGCCCTGCTCTCAGGGTTTGGAGTTCTGGACGAGGTGCAGCAGTACCTGCAGACCTTCCTGCTTGAGCAGTTCGGTGAAGCCGCTGAGACCGGATTCATTGAGATGGTCGAGGAATTCCTGATCAATGCGGGAAGTCTGGGCGTAATCGGTCTCGTATCGTTTCTCTTCACCTCAACATTCATGCTCAACCGCATGTGGATGACGGTTAACCAGATCTACCGGACTTCCATAAAATCCAACCTGGTTATGCGTTTCGGCAGATTTGTCACCGTACTGGTGATTGGCACCCTGCTGCTGAGCGCTTATGTGAGCTTAACGACGTTTCTCAGGAGCCTGCTGCGCATGACCCCGGAGACTACCTTGCTGCTGAATATCATGCGTATGCTCTCTCCCTGGGTATTCATCTTTTTGGCACCCTTCCTCATCATCCTTCTGGTACCAGACACCAAAGTGAACCCTGTCAGTGCGCTCATCGGATCATGCGTATCCATGGTGCTCTTTCAGATATCGAACTACCTGTTCGTGACGTTCGTCAGCGGGCTGCTGAACTACTCGATCATATACGGGTCTTTAGCCACGATCCTCATATTCCTGCTGTGGGTCTACTGGATCTGGGTCATTATCTTTTTTGGGGTTGAAGTATCCTACGTGCACCAGTATCGTCCCGGCCGGACACCTACCGCGGTACTCCCGGATCCGCCTTCTGAGCAGATTGCCCGGGGAATTGATGTGCTGACGGAAATTGCCAACCGGTACAAAACAGGTAAGGGATCAACCAGCGTCAAAGATTTGGCTGAGAAACTTCCCGGTCAGAAACTGAATAACTATTTGAACCTGCTTGAGAAGACAGAGTACATCATTCGTGTTGACAAGACAGGCAGGAGCTACATTCCCTCCAGGCCCCTGGAGGACCTCAACATACGAGACGTAGCGCAGGCGCTCTTCGGTCCCGTCCCTCAAGGAAAAACCGGAGGAACGCCGGGAGAATTCGTAGCGTATCAGGTGATCACATCGGGAATGAAGTCTCTGCGCAACCAGCATCTGCTCTCGCTGGTTACCGGAAACAGGGTAAAAGGGAATCAGGAGCGTTAAAACGCAAATGACTCCTCTTCAGCAGCTCGGTTGTATGGACGACTCCTCCGTCCCTTCCGGTGCAGCTGCTGCACGGAGGATGCAGCATATGAGTGCAAGTAAAGGAGGACGGCATGCGTATCATGCTATGGGGGTGTGTGATGGCCATGATATTCGGGTGCGCCACCAGGATTCCAGAAGAGGCGGCTTCCCTGTTAGTAGACCATGTGGATCTTGAGCGGTACGCTGGTCTCTGGTACCAGGTAGGAAGGTATCCTCATTCGTTCCAGAGGCGGCCCTGCGGTGATTCAACGGCAGAGTATGCTATCCGAGAGAACGGGAGCATCTCTGTGCTGAACCGATGCTGGGAAGAAGAGTACGGAGGAGCCTACACCCAGCAAGTGAAGGCAACCGCACGGCCCGTCAATGAGTCTGGGAGCTGGCTTCGGGTAAAGTTCTTCGGGATCTTTCCAGCCGGCTATCTGATTATAGAACTGGACCAGGAACACTACCAATGGGCGGCAGTGACCACACCTGACAGAAAAAGCCTGTGGATTCTCAGCAGGACGAGCTCTCTTGAACCTGATGTCTACGACATGATAGTCGCATCCCTTGAAAAG
This sequence comes from Spirochaetia bacterium, assembly GCA_007128345.1. Lineage (GTDB taxonomy): Bacteria > Spirochaetota > Spirochaetia > PWKH01 > PWKH01 > SKXS01. Next base: position 1,075 of record SKXS01000240.1, on the reverse strand, counting down.
AAGGGGTTTGATCCCGATCTCATCATCAAAACATCTCAGCAGCCGCACGCAGGCATGTGACCTGTAGTCAGCTGAGAGCAGCTACCAGTTCCCGGTTATAGTTGGGAATATCTGCTACCACTCGTCCCCATACGAGATTGCCTTCAGTAAATGCGCTCTCGTCTGTCCAGAGAGCCCCGGCATTGACCATGTCGTCTTTGATGCCCAGTGAACCAGTTGCTTTTCTCCCCTTGACGATGCCGGCGCTGGCAGCAAGCCATCCCGCGTGACAGATGAATCCCAGCACCTTGCCCTGGCGGTCCATTTCCCTGATAAGAGAAAGATACTCCGGTATCCTCCTCAGTGAGTCAGGGGCCCATCCTCCGGGAACTAAAAGCGCGTCCAAATCATCAGCGCCCAGGTCTCCGGGACCGTAATCAGAAGAAGCAGTCAGTCCCCCGCTTTTACTCGTATAGGTTTTTCCTGCTTCAGATCCCATAACCTTGATATCAGCCCCTTCCTCCTTCATGCGCATCCAGACAGCCCAGAATTCCAGGTCTTCGAAACCGGGGCCCACAAGCATGCCGATTTTCTTATCTCTCATTTTCATATATACCCTCTGCAGTAAATATATCTTTGATATACTGTAGCGGCAACACATATACCGTCATTGAGCCTCATTTTTAGTGGTGGAAAGGCACCGGTGTGGTGGTGGAAATGAGCCATAGGGATAAGAGGAGAGAAGAGGGGTGTGCTGCTGGTGAGGGGGGTGGTGTTTGGCATGGGAGTTGCTTTGGATGAGCAAACTCATGTCAAAGGAAATGGAGGTTTGAGATGAAAAGAGTACGCATAGCAGCTTTAGTGCTGGTAGTGATGCTGCTGGTGAGTATGGCGGCAGTAGCTGCGAGCAGGGCAGAGGCGGTAGCGCCGACGGGAGAACGGTATAAGTATTATGTGGTGACCCATGGAGGAGTGGCGGATCCGTTCTGGGGTGTTGTGGTGAAAGGGGTACGAGATGCGGGACAGATGTTCAATGCGGATGTGACGTATCTGGGTCCTGAGACGGCATCGATACGGGAGCTGGTGGATTTGCTGG
>SKXS01000236.1 GCA_007128345.1 Spirochaetia bacterium | reverse complement strand
TGTTCGCCTTCGGCACCTACCTGCCACATCGGTATCCCCACACAGAAGAGATGAAGCCCCATAACGCCAGGACCCAGCGGAAAAACCACTTTCTGGCTATGGTGAGCTGCTACTTCTTCGGCTACCACTACGAACACCATGCACATCCCCGGACTCCCTGGTGGATGCTTTACACACACAAAGGGTGATCACATATTCCGGGTAAACGTATAGGGCTCATCCATGCGGTCAGCGTAGAAACCGCGGTATGCTTCGGGGAGCGTCTCCGCAAGCCTGCGCATCATCTCATCGGTAATCGCCTGCCTCACGTCTGAGGAGAGCCTCCTGCCTCCGAGCTCTATCACAAAGGGCTTGCCGACTGTAATGGTGACGGAAGTCCGCCTGAGCCGCTTGATATTCCTGCTGAAATCTTCGATCCCGTAGTGCGATACAGGCAGTATGGGAACCAAGGCCTTTCCTGCAATATAGCCCACTCCATCCTTGCCCTGCTGCAGCATACCGTTTTTGCTCCTGGTCCCCTCCGGTGCCAGACAGAGGATATCTCCGCGTTTTATAACAGCAAAGCACTCGTCCATGGCTGCACGGTCCATGCCTGTGCGGTCTATCGGGATGGTCTCCCACCACTGCATGAGCTTCCTCATTACGGGATGTTCCCATAATTCACGCTTGGCCAGCGCAATGGTCTTTCTCGGCCTCATGAACAGGTACATGAGGGGTCCTTCAAGATTCGATACGTGGTTCACGATCATGATCATGGGACCTTCTCTGGGGACTTTTTCGAGCTCCCGGATATTTGCCTTAAGCAGGACACGGAAGAGAAACCTGAAGCATGCGTTGACAATCCGGTTGGCAGCTGTCATAGGCTGAATGTACCAGCTTGAACCGAAAAATGATAGGGCTTTGTACGCCGATTATTTCCACGACTGCCCCTTCATGGTATACTTCCCGCCATGACCCTAACGCAGTTCAACAGCATCATAGAAATACGCACCAAGATCATCAGCATGGGAACCTTCATCACAGGAAGCATCTATGCGCTCACCCTGGGAAACTGGTCCTGGCAGACCTTTATTATTATGGGATCTGCAGTCCTCTGTGTGGATATGGCCACCACAGGATTCAACAGCTACTACGACTACCTAAACGGCACGGACAACAGGACATACAACCAGGAGCGGGACAAGGTGCTGGTCCATGACGGGGTAAGCCCGCAGACTGCGCTTTTGGTATCCCTGGCGCTCTCGGCGGCGGCAGCTGTACTCGGGATCATCCTCGCGTACCGGACCAGCTGGCTGCTCATCCCTGCAGGGGGAATATGCATGATCGCAGGATATGCCTACACCGGGGGTCCCTGGCCTATCTCCCGCACACCCCTGGGAGATCTTGCTGCCGGCGGATTCCTAGGTACGGCGCTCTTCATGATCTCAGTTGCGGTGATGACCGGTGAGGTGACCCTGGATGCGCTGGCAGCTTCGCTGCCCCTCTTCTGCATGATTGCCCTTATCCTCATGGTGAACAACACATGCGATATTGAGGGCGACACAGCTGCAGGCAGGAAAACCCTGGAAATACTCATTGGAAAAAAGAGATCAATACATCTCATGGGAGCACTGGGGCTGGGGGCGTACGCATCAGCATTTGCGCTCTCGCTGGCGGGAATCTACCCGTTTCCGGTAGTTCCGCTGCTGGTGCTCTCACTGGCATTCTCGGCGCATACCGCCCTTGCCATGAAGTCCCGGGGGTTCACCATGGAGACCAAGGGTCCGTCCATACGCGGTATCTCCAGGATATTCCTCACCTTGGTCTTCGCTCTCTCATGCGGAATGCTTATATCACTGCTGATCTAGTCATCCTCGTAGAGTTCATTGATCTCATCCCATGCCTCAGGCACATCCATCCGAAGGCGGCTGAGCAGGTCGTAGTAGTAGATGAGCAGGCTCACCTGGGTCCAGCGGATCCGCTCAGGATCGCTGCTGTAGCTGCCGAGGCGCTTAGCTAGGTACTGGTCATCCGCATTAAGCACCTGGTCGAGAGCCTTTTCCAGATCTGCCCGTTTCATGGACAAAAAATTCTTGACAGGCAGGAGAAAGGCTGGAGTAAATGATCTCCGCTCAAGATCCCTCCGGGTGACAGCTATGCGCGCATCATCCGCATCTGCCGGCAGGCGATCAAGTGCCTGCCTGAGTTCTTCCCGTGTGGTTACCATAGGTCGTCTCCAATGTATCAGCGTACCCTCTCAGAAGAGGGCCTGGATGATTCCGCTCTCACGGAACATAGGTACGTTCAATCGTAAAGTGATTGCGAAACTGCGGATCCTTGGCAATGTGAATGTATTTCGGCTGCCCTGACCTGACAATACGCTTATGGTTCAGTTCATTCCAGCTTCCGGGCTTAATCAGGGATACCACCGGGGCATCCAGGCGTCCGAACTCCTTGCGCATCTGCCGGTAGTCATTGATCCCTTCCTGAAGCTGCTCGTCCAGGAGCATGCAGAAGTCCTTCTGCAGCAGATCACTTCCTTCGGATGTCTCAATGAGCACTTCATACCTCGGCTTGCTGTGATTGCCGGTGGACATAAAGGGAATGAAGGTAAATCCCTCCACCTTGATCTTGGATGCCTCCAGCGCACGTTCCATGGCTCTTACCAGTTCCCGCTCATATGCAAGCTCCCCTACCAAGTTGAGAAAATGGTCCCGCTGATAGAAGCGTATCTGGGGCAGCTGATTCTGCTTTCCCGTAACCTCCACCACATCACCGGTATTGTATCGGTAGAGCCCTTCACTGGTCGTCAGGATGATCTTGTACTTTTTTCCCTCAACGAGCTCGTGGATGCGGGCAATGTGGTGGGAATCTTCAAAGTCCTGGAACTCAAAAAAAGTATTGTACACCGCCGGATACCCGGAAATCCCGTCCTCGCAGATGCCCAGGGATATGCGGCCTTCGCTGGCATTGATTCCCGGATCTCGCACGATAATATCCTTGCCTATGACATCCAGGAGTGTCTGCATGTATATTTTTGTAGTTTCGGTCATGAAGCAGTTCGCTAGGTGCAGCTTCGGCCAAATGTTAGCGGGCTTGGGATCCTTAATGGTCCTCAGCTTCTTCCCCCGCCTGGGGTTGACCGCCTCAATTTCTGTAACCAGCCGTTCCCAGTTGTCATAGATGTAATCAAACAGCAGCAGCGCTTCAATGCTGGTAGTGAATCCCAAATGGGTCACATTGCTCTGGAGGGAGTAAAAGGCCATGTCATGTAGTTTCTTCTCATAATCCATTTCGTTGAATACGGAAATGGGTATGGCCAGTTTCTTCCGGGCCCACTCAGGACCTTTGTAGAGGAGATATCCCGAGATGCTCCCGTAGGGAATTCCGCCTTCCGTATTTCCCTCATGGTAGGGACCGGCAATGTAGAGTATCTTTCCCAGGGCATCCTTCAGATGCCCCTTAAGGGTCAGGCGCAGCCAGATGATGAATTCGGTGCTCAGTGACTGGATACGTTCCTTGGTCACAGGCACGAGCTTCACACCGCTGGTGGTCCCCGAGGTGGACGCAAAATAGACCACAGGAGCAGCAGTGAGGATATGCTGTTCGCCCCGCTTGAGGCGCTCAATTTCTCCGGTGAGATCTTCGTACTCTATGATCGGCACCTGCTGCTGGTAGATTTCTGCTGATGGAATGTTTGCGAACCCGTATCGCATGCCGTACTCCGTATGCTGATTTTTCCGAAGTATCCGACGAAGGGTTTGCGTCTGGACTTTTTCAGGGTGCTTAAATGCCTGAATAAACCGTTTTGTATAGAGTATTGACTTCATTGTGTATGCGCATCCTCTGCTCTGCTGCTAATCACCTATGGCACATACTATACCGTATTACTCAGTAACATGCAAATAGAGTGTCCCGAATATACGGTTTTCCTCCCATTTTTTTGTGTAATGCGATATAGTGTAAGCATACCATGATGCGAGGGTACTGAGAATGAATCTGTATGGTCAGAAAACTGATTCGCCCAGTGATGTCGAATCTATCCTGAAGGAGGCGCAGGTTCTCTATGTAGCGCTCAGCGACCACGGCATACCCTACGTAGTGCCCATGTGCTTCGGCTATGAAGATCAGTGCATCTACCTGCACAGCAAAGCTGCAGGCAGGAAAATGGAGATCATGGAGAGGCACAATGTGGTATGCTTCTGCTGTGTCTCCCATATACAGGCAGTTCCCGCTGATCGGCCCTGCTCATGGTCCATGCACTACCGAAGCGTCATAGGCACAGGGAGGGCACGGATGGTGACTGATCATGAAGAGAAACGATCCGCGCTGGAGTGCATTGCCCGCCGCTTCGATGCTGATGCAGCACCCTTCGATGATTCTGCCATGGCGCAGACCGCAGTAATCTGCATTCACATAGAGCAAGCCTCATGCAGGATTAGAGAACCTGACGATCTTTCTTCATGAAGCTCTCTCGGGTTACCAAAATGGCCCATTACGGTGTATACTGAAACCGCAACGGAGGGAGTATGGGTTTATCTGCATACCTTGAGCCCCAGCGTATACGGCTGCTGACCGGAAACTCAAAGGAAGACGCGCTGCGTGAACTTGCTTCTGTACTCGACGGCTGCATGCCTGGGCTGACAAAAGAGACGATATTCAAGGAAGTCTGGGAACGTGAGCTCCAGCTCACCACCCGGGTGTCTCCAGGCATCGCCCTGCCCCATGCAATTTTCCCGGGTGTTGAGGGGACCGTCATTGCTGTCGGCATCCATAAAGAGGGAATCATCTACGATGCCCGGGAGGACGGACTCGTGCACCTGCTGGTCATGCTGGTAGGAGGCGAGCAGTCTCACCTCCAGGCGCTCAGTGCCGTTGCCCTGCATCTAGAGATACCAGGTCTCTACGACCGCATCGTACACTTGCAGGATGTGATGGAGATATTCACAATACTGACCACTCCGGCGAAGGAAGTCTCCACATCCTGGGAAGCACGTAAGCTCTCAAAACTCATGTGCGAACAGGCATACCTGCTTGCTGCTTCTCTCAACGCTCCGGTGATCATGATCCACAACTGCCCCGCATCACTGCCGACGCTTGAGCTGACCCGCAGTCAGCGTTCCGGCAGGAGGGTAATCTATATTTCCAATGAATTCAACACATTCTCAGAGCAGCCTGATGAGGACTGTGCGGGTGATGAACTCACCTTGAACATACCCTTCCGGGGACTTACCCGCTCCAGCCATATCGAGATTGCCTTGCTGCTGGCGCTCTCCAAGGGGCTCGTGCATGCCGGCGACAAGGTGGTGAGCGTCTTCGGCATGTCTATGCCGAATCATCTGGATACCATCGTGGTGACCGATGTGGAAAAGGAGTTCAGGAAATTCCTCTCCATGTCAGTGGGAAGCAGCCCCGACGACTTGGAACAGCAGGTCTTCATCAGGGTTCTCCAGATTGCTTCCGAGATCGCCTACGAAGGCAGGGAGGGCAAGCCGGTAGGAACCCTCTTCATCGTGGGCGACTACCAGAAGGTATCCACGTACTGCCAGCAGATGGTGGTAAACCCCTTCAAGGGATACGAGGACCATGAGCGGAACATACTTGATCCGGGACTTGCCGAGACCATCAAGGAATTTGCGCAGATCGACGGCGCGTTCATCATCCGTGGTGACGGCGCTATTGTATCCGCCGGGACCTACCTTCGGGTAAAGAACCCTATTGCAAACTTCCCGTCAGGCCTGGGAGCCCGGCATGCCGCAGCTGCCGGCATCACCTCGGCCACCAATGCCATAGCAGTAGTCATATCTGAATCAACGAGAAAACTCACGCTCTTCTCTTCAGGGGAGCGTATTATGGAACTGTAGCAGGAGCACACACCTTGGGAGTCTTTGTAAACCGTTCCCTAAATTTGAAGCGTATCAAGCTCATCGGTTTTGACATGGACTACACCCTTGTGCCCTATCGAAGTGAAGAGTTTGAGCTGCTCACCTACTCACTGACAAAAAAGAGCCTGGTCAGCAGGCTTTCCTATCCTGAAGCTGTCAGCACTTTGGAGTTTGACTACCAGCGGGCTGTAGTCGGCCTTGTCTTAGACAGGAGAAACGGATACCTTCTGCAGCTGTCCCGATTCAACAAGGTGAAGACCTCCTACTTCGGTCTTGACGAGGTCTCATACCGGGAAC
>SKXS01000014.1 GCA_007128345.1 Spirochaetia bacterium | reverse complement strand
CCGCTCTTGTCTCCTTGGACAATCTCTCCCGGGTACTTATTCACGGCGATGAGGTGATTATCTTCATAGAGAATTCGTTGTGCTATGGCTCCCATGGACTACACATCCTCATCAACAGTATCGTCACTCTCTTCCGAGTCATCAGGTTCAGCGGCGTCAGGGGTCCGTTTTGCAGTAATGATCCGGATCGACTTTGCTTCCTTGTCGGTCAGCTTCACACCCGAAGCCTTGATGCCTTTCACCAGGTAGTCAGCCACGGGAAAGGACTCCTCCAGCACCTTCAGCCTGGGCTTCGGCTTGTAGGTCACATGGAATGCTGCGGTCCTGCGGGTAGTCAGCTTGAGCAGCCTGGTCTGCTTAGGCAGGAGTTCATACTGCCGGTTGGTGATGAACGTAGTGATTTTCGTCCGCTTCATGTAGAGGCGCTTCTTCTTGTCCTGGTACACCGCTGATATCACGTGGCGATCCAGCACCTCCTTGTCCGCAAGACAGCAGAAGTGCATCCCCTTGCCCGTGAAGTACTTTTCCGGAACCGTGGTGACGAAGTAGGTGCCGTCCTTGCGGATCACCAGTATCCGGTCGTAGGGAGATACCTTGAAGAGCGCCTTGCCCCCCTTCACTGCCGTGCCGAGGTATCCCGTATTTCCGTCGTAGCACAGCTCAAGGTCCCGGCCGGTCACCTCCCTCACGTCGACCTTCTCGAAGGAGACGATCCTTGTCCTTCGGGGATGGTGCTTCTTTACCGCGGTGATGAGCGATTCGATAAAGTCAAGGGTATATTCCTTGAGATGGGACAGGTGGAAGGCAATCTCCTTGAGGCGGGCATTGATCTCCTTGATCTCCTGGCGATACCGGTTGATGTCGTAGAGGGAGATGCGGCGGATGGGGATCTTGAGCAGCCGCTCCACGTCATCGCCGGTCACCTCCCTGACAATTTCTGACGCAAAGGGGGCAAGTCCGTCGAATACTGCCTGCACCACTGATTCCTGGGTCTTCATCATCTCAATCTGCTTGTAGATGCGCTCCTCTACAAAGATACGTTCCAGCGTCCGTGCATGGAGCCGGTCCTTCAGGTGCCCCGCTTCATTATGCAGCTCCTGCTTCAGAATATGCACAAGCTGCCTGGTCTGGTAGGCGATTACTTCGCTCACGGTCATCTGGACGGGCATGTTCTCACGGATGACCAGGAGGTTCACCGAAATCGACTGCTCGCAGTCAGTGAAGGCGTAGAGTGCATCAACCACATCCTGTGTGTAGGTGTTTCTCGCCAGATGAAGTTCAATCTGGATGCGTTCAGCTGTGAAATCGTTGATTGTCGAAAGCTTGAACTTCCCTTTCTTTGCGGCGGCCTCTATGGAGGCAATCAGCTTTTCCGTCGTAACCCCGAAGGGAATCTCCTCGATGATGATACGCTTGGGATCCTTGGTGTTGAGCTTTGCCCGGACGAGAACCTTGCCCATGCCGTCGGCGTACTCGGAGATATCCATCACTCCGCCGCCGATAAAATCGGGAAAGAGGCTGAAGGGTTCCCCCTTCAGCGAGGAGCGCATCGCCTCCAGGACCTCCCGGAGATTGTGGGGGAGCACCCGGGTTGCCATACCCACCGCAATCCCCTCGGCCCCATGGACCAGCACTATCGGAATTTTGGCAGGGAACGCCACCGGTTCACGGTTGCGGCCGTCGTAGGAATCTGCGTACTTCGTAAGCTCCGGGTTGTAGAGCACCTGCTTCGCAAAGGGGGATATGCGGCATTCGATGTATCGTGCGGCAGAGGCCTCATCACCGGTAAGGCGGTTGCCGAAATTCCCCTGCTTGTCTATTAAGAGATCTCCGTTTGCCAGGTTGACCAGCGCTTCATAGATGGACATGTCCCCGTGGGGGTGGTACTTCATGCAGTGTCCCACCACGTTGGCGACCTTATGGAACTTCCCGTCATCCATCTCAAAGAGCGAGTGGAGAATCCTGCGCTGCACGGGTTTGAGCCCGTCCTCAATGTCGGGGATAGCCCGCTCCTTGATTACATAGGATGCGTACTCAAGGAAATTATTTCTGAAAAGGGTATGCACAAAGGACATTAGATTAAGTGCTCCATGATAAATTCCCGTCTGTTCGGGGTATTCTTGCCCATGTAGAATTCAAGGGTCGTCCTGATATCCTTGATGGACTTGATGTTCACCGGCACCAGCCGGATGTCCTTGCCGATGAACTGGCCGAACTCCTTTGGAGATATCTCTCCCAGTCCCTTGAACCGGGTAATCTCCGGGGAGGAGATCTGTGAAGAGGCTTCATCCCGCTCCGACGGAGTGTAGCAGTACCGTGTCTCCTTCTTGTTGCGCACCCGGAACAGGGGAGTCTCAAGGATGTAGACCCTGCCGGCCACCACCAGTTCCTCGAAGTAGTTCAGGAAGAAGGTGAGCAGCAGGTTGCGTATGTGAAACCCGTCGTAGTCCGCATCTGTAGCGATGACCACCTTGCCGTACCGCAGACCTTCAATGCCGTTCTCTATGCCGAGGGCCATCATGAGGTTGTAGAGCTCTTCGTTCTTGTAGATTTCAGTCCGTTTCCTGCCGAAGACGTTGAGCACCTTGCCCCTGAGGCTGAATATCGCCTGGGTGTAGACATCCCGGGAAGAGACCATGGAGCCGGAAGCCGACTGGCCTTCAGTGAGGAATATCAGGGACTCCTCTCCCCGCTTGTTGGCATCCCCCAGATGGTACCTGCAGTCCTTCAGGTTGGGAATTTTCAGGGAGATCTTTTTCGCGGCATCTCGGGCGCCTTTCTTGACTTCGTTGAGCTCTCTGCGGAGCTTCTCGTTGCTCACGATCTTGTCAGCCAGCTTGTCAGCTACCTTTTTGTGCTTGAGCAGGAAGTCCAGCACAGCCGACTTCACCTCCTGCACCAGAGGTCCCCTGATATCGGTATTGCCCAGCTTGTTCTTCGTCTGGCTTTCAAAGACCGGATTCATCAGCTTGATCGCCACTGCCCCGGCCACACCCTCCCGTGCATCGAGCCCTGAGTAGTTCTTCTTGAAGTATTCGTTGATCCCCTTGAGGATGCCCTCTCGGAAGGCGCTCAGATGTGATCCGCCGTCACTGGTATGCTGGCCGTTGACGTAGGAGAAATAGGCCTCTCCGTAGTTAGTGGTATGGGTTAGGGCGAATTCCAGATGTTTTCCCTTGTAGTAGATGATGTCGTAGAGTCCGTCGGAACCTACCTCATCGGAGAGCAGATCGTACAGGCCGTTTCGGGAGACGAAACGCTTCCGGTTGTACGCCAGTGTAAGTCCAGAATTGAGGTAGGCGTAGTTCCATATCCTCTGCTCGAGGTACTCGTCATCGAACTGGTACTCCCCGAATATCTCGGGGTCGGGAATAAACTCCACCAGGGTGCCGTCCTGCTCACCAGAGGTCTTTCCCTTGCGCTCCTTCTTCTTCTTGCCGCGCTCGAAGACCGCTTCGAAAAAGTGTCCCTGACGGAAGGAGACAACCCGGAAGTACTGTGACAGGGCGTTCACCGCCTTGGTCCCCACCCCGTTGAGCCCAACGGAAAACTGGAACACTTCGTCATTGTACTTGGCCCCGGTATTGATGATCGACACGCAGTCGATCACCTTGCCCAGGGGGATGCCCCTGCCGTAGTCCCTGATGCGCACGAGGGAGTCCTTGATCTCGATGCGGATCTCCTTCCCGTAGCCCATGATGAACTCATCAATGCTGTTATCTATGACTTCCTTGAAGAGGATATAGATCCCGTCATCAACATTGCTGCCGTCGCCGAGGCGACCAATGTACATCCCCGTCCTCAGCCTGATATGTTCAAGGGAACTGAGGGTTTTTACCTTGCTTTCATCGTATAGTGAAGCTGTCTGCTGCTTGTTCATATGCCTCACAAGTCCCGGCCGCACCGGGATTGTCCGCGCCCGTCAGTGCCTCCGGGAGCTTTTGTTGACCTTTGCCCCAATTAAAACCTATATTAAGATATGCAGGAGTTTGTACATCCTGTATGCTGCCAGTATATATGACAAATGGTAAAATGAGAAGGGATGTGTATGGTAAACAGGGATGTCTATACCGTGGAAGCGCTTGTTGAGCTCATCAGGGAGGAGAATCCGGACCTGGTGGTGATGCTCAGCCGTGCTGCAAGCACCAGGCGCTTTGTACGCTCCTATCAGAAGAAAGTCCTCAGGCAGCTCAGGGAGCACCCTCAGGCATACAGCTACTACAGCGCCGAAGAACGGGGAGAAATCCCCTTCTACAAGCTCTCCTGGAAGGACATTGCCCTAATACGCATCCTGGACTACCTGAATTATGAAGGGACCTCGTACAGCGATCCCAATCTCCATGGAGAGACCGTTGTTTCACGGCCGTTCGACATCCTGCGCCGCTCAATACGTGAAGGCGTCCACGACGGATCTCTTGCCTTCTACAAAGATATGCTTCACCTTTTCAGGCAGTTCAACGGCCTGAACAAGCGCAGAATACCCAAGAAGGACTCCGTCACCGTATGGATGGACCGGCACCCTTCTGGGCTGGACCCCGAGATCATGCGCATGCGCAGGGAGCACAAGCAGCGGATTCTGGAGGTTTTGCGCCTGAAGATCCGCAAGGCAAGCAGTACAAAGAAACGCAGCAAGTTCCGCTTTCCCCCGGGAGCAGCCGAGGAGGAGGAGACCCGTCTGCTTGAGCAGTGGTGGCAGGATGATACCTTCCATCTGCAGCATGCAGTCCGGAGTATCAGGGATCTGCAGGTCATGATGGACCATACTCTGGACGAAGAGACTGTAGCCGTTATGCGCGAAGCTGAAGTGAAGGGCATCCCCATCTTTGTAACCCCGTACTTCCTTTCCCTGCTGAACACCCGCACAGCAGACGAATACCGCTTTGCCGATATGCCCATCAGACAGTATGTGTTCTACAGCAGGGAGCTCATTGAGGAGTTCGGGCAGATCAGCGCGTGGGAAAAGGAAGACATTATTGAGCCTGGGAAACCCAATGCCGCAGGATGGCTGCTTCCGTCACACAACATACATCGCCGCTACCCCAATGTGGCGATCTTCATCCCTTCAACCATGGGACGTGCATGCGGCGGGCTGTGCGCCTACTGCCAGCGGATGTACGATTTCCAGAACGGCCGGTTCAACTTTGATATGAACAAGCTCAAACCGTCAAGGAACTGGGCTGATGAACTTAAATCACTTATGGAGTACTTTGAGCATGACTCCCAGCTCCAGGATATCCTCATCACCGGCGGGGATGCAATGATGAGCTCCGTGACTTCGCTTAAGCAGATCCTTGATGCGGTATATGACATGGCCAGAAAAAAGCGCAACGCAAACCGCAAGCGTCTTGACGGAGAGAAGCATGCTGAGATCGTGCGGGTGCGTCTCGGCACCAAGCTCCCTATCTATCTCCCCCAGCGCATCTCTGAAAAGCGTGTGCAGGTACTTAAAGAATTCAAGGATAAAGCCTCAAAGGTGGGCATCAAGCAGTTCGTCATCCAGACCCACTACTCAACTGCCATGGAGATTACCCCTGAATCGGCTGATGCAATACGCAGGCTCATACAGGCAGGCTGGTATGTGACCAACCAGCAGGTGTTTACCGTTCCCGCCTCACTGCGCGGCCATACGGCGAAGCTGCGGAAGGTGCTCAACGACATCGGCGTGCTGCCCTACTACACCTTTACCGTCAAGGGATTCAAGGAGAACGCGGCCCTCTTCGCAGTGAACGCCCGCTCCGTCCAGGAGCAGGTGGAAGAGAAGTCCATCGGCAGGGTTGATCCCAAGTTCTACAGCGAGATCAGGCGGTTCTCCAAGCATGCCGATGCCATGCCCGGATTGATAAACTCCATCCGCGAGGCGTCTGCAAACCCCTTTATTGCCACTGACCGCAATACCATCAACCTGCCGGGCGTAGGCAAGAGCAACACCTTCCGCACCGTGGGCATCACAGATGACGGCAGAAGGATCCTCTCCTTCGAGCAGGACCACAGCAGACCGCACAGCCCCATCGTTAACCATATGGAAGAGGTCATCATCATTGAGTCAAAGTCTATCCATCGGTATCTTGAGGAGGTCGAAGCCATCGGCCAGAAAGTTGACGAGTATGATTCCATCTGGGGATATTCCCTGGGATACATTGAGACCCGTATCCCCGTGTTCGAATATCCGGGCTATCCCT
>SKXS01000140.1 GCA_007128345.1 Spirochaetia bacterium | reverse complement strand
TCCAATATGCGGGCTTCATGTGAATGATGCACTTTTATGCCTGAAAGTGAAAAAGGAATATTGAAAGATTTCCATTATGTATGTATGTTATAAGGAGAAGGATGTACTTTACAGGTGTGCATCAATCAGCAGGTTGTCAGTCAATTAATATGCTACAGAGATGACCAGTACCCGCGGGAATGCAGGAGACATGATATCTCTGCATAAAAAAACTCACCGGGGTACCAATGAAGGTGGAAAATCTATGGGAATTACGTCAGAAAAGTTATCGGAACTGCTCAATGAAGAAAAATGGACCAGGGCGGCTATCAACAGCTATTCAATCAGCAACTTTGAGGAGCTTGACAGCTACCTGGAGGGAGCATCCAAGGAGGACCTTGGTGAACTGAAGAGCCTCTGCGATGAGCACCTGGTGCATACAAAGAACAGTATCATTGCGCTGTATATTTCCGGGATTATCTCACTTAAGAAACGGCTGATTGACGACACCCATCTCATCCAGCTCATCACCCTCTTTTCCGACAACAGGAAATGGAAGATTGTGGAGTACCTCTCGCTGCAGGTCCTCGAATACGGGGAGAATATGGTGGTGCTGCGCCTCCTGGCAGACTGTTATATAAGCATGGGTGAAGAGGAAAAGAAGTATGAGATATGGGAACGGCTGGTGAAGGTGGATTATGAAGAGACCGATATCGTCAGACAACTGGCCGAATACTATGAAAAACAAGGTGATGATGAGAAGTCCGTCCAGTTTTTCAAGAAAGCGCTCTACCGCTACATTTCCTACCGTAACTTTAACCAGATCAAGGATATTTGGGACAACCTGCTCAAGAAGATCCCCCATGAGTACGAATTCTTTATGCAGATCTTCTCCAAGGTTGCCTCTGCCCTCTCCAATGACCGGGCGAACCAACTGCTTTTTGAGCTCTACCTGATTTACAAGAGTGATGAAAACTGGGATAAGGCCATTGAACTCATCAAGCTGTACCTCCATGGGGATCCCAGGTCTGTTGATGCCCGTACAGAACTCATCTCCTGCTACCGTGAGAAGTACAAAGACCACAGCAAGCTTGAGGACTACATCAACGAATCAAACCTTCTGCAGAGCTACCGTAATGTGGAAGAAGCGATTTCCTACTTTGAGAAGCATATCTCACTCGATGCAGGTAATTTTGTATTCCACAAGTCGTGGGGGATCGGCAGAATCAGCACGATCCGCGGGGAGCAGGTGACCATTGACTTCACGAAAAAGCGCGGGCACTCCATGTCCCTGAAGATGGCGGTCAATGCCCTGACAGTGCTTGACAAGTCCCATATCTGGGTGCTCAAAAGCGTGATACCCAGGGAGAAGCTCCGGGAGAAGGTCAAGCAGGACATACCCTGGGCGCTGAGGACTGTTATAAAGAGTTTCGGTAATTCCATCAGTTTCCGTATTATCAAGAAAGAACTGGTTCCTTCAGTCCTTACGAAGAGCGAGTGGACTGCCTGGAACAATGAAGCCAAGAGGATCGTCAAAACAGACCCGTTGTTCGGGACCAATCCTGAACAGTCGGATGAGTTTGTCGTCCGGGAGACTCCGATATCCTACGAAGAGAAGATGCTGCACTTCTTCAAGTCAGAAAAGCACTTCTACCAGCGGGTAAAGATCATCAAGGAATTTCTGGCAAACAGCGATCCTGATTCCGCATACTTTGAGGAGATGTTCAACTACTTCCATACCATCGCTTCGAGCTATGCTTCAATCAATGACCATGTGGTATCGAGCTACCTGCTCATCAAGCGGTTCTCCAGACAGTACCGGTTTCTCAGGAAGACCCAGGAGATGCAGTTTAACCAGGTGTTTCATACACAGAACGAGATGATATCCATATTCCAGCAGATTGAAGACAGCGACCTCAGGAAGGATTTTCTCAGTGAGATCAAGCATGATTATTCTGACTGGAGGGACCACTTTGCAGTGCTCTTTCCCCATTTTCTCACCATGCACATCATAGATGAGCTGGATACAAAGGACGGAAAACCGTACATTAAAACCATATTCCAGAATGCCTATGATTCCTACAAGGACCGTCCTGAAGTATTCACCTGGCTGGTGAAGAGTTATGCCCTTCCTATATGGGTTGAACGCGGCATACCCGGGGAGAAGGTGCTCCTTGCCCTCCTCCACCTGCTTGACATCACCTTCAGGAACATAAGCAACAAGAAGGACGTAACTTCAAGCAGGAAGCTGAACCGGACTATTCTCGGCATCCTCTTCGATGAAGGGGTTCTTGCAAAATACGTGCATGAGCATGAGGCTGATTCGGTGAACCGCATCTACAGCCTCATGAAGGATATTGAAGATGTGGACCCCTCAAAGAAAATCGAGCTCAAACATCTGATCAAGGAGCGCTTTCCCGACTTCAAGTTTATCGGTGAAGATGAAAAGGCTGAAACTATTTCCGGCGGTCTGATCGTTACGGAGAAGAGCTACTACGCAAAGCAGGAGGAGCTCAGGCGAATCCTCGAGGTTGAGATTCCAGAGAACTCCCGTGAGATAGGCGCGGCCAGGGAACTCGGAGACCTCAGGGAGAATGCTGAATACAAGGCCGGCAAGGAGAGGCAGGAGATGCTCAACATCACGGCCAATAAGATCAAGACGGAAATTGACCGGGCGGTTATCTTTGATCCTTCACAGCTCGATGAATCAAAGGTCTCCTTCGGTACCAAGGTCGATCTGTTTAACAAGAAGAACAATACCACAGAAACCTACACCATACTTGGACCGTGGGAGTCCGATCCCTCCAAGCAGGTAATATCATATCTGTCTCCCTTTGGAGCAAAACTGCTCAACCACACCATCGGCGAGGAGTTCTCCTTCATGATCAACGACAATGAGTACGACTACGTGGTGAATGATATCAGGAAGGCCGATTTCTGAACTTCCGCAGGCTGAACAGAGGAATGTTGAACTTCCTGTAGAGCATCACCATAACCGCGGCTGAAGAAGTGCCTGAAGCCGCGGTTACGGCTGCCGATACTGGATAGGACATCACGGTAAAGAGCTCCAGGGGAGCTAAGCATATCTTGAGAACCGCACACCAGAGGAAAAAGACCAAGGTGCTCACCGCCAGCGGCTTCAGGTATGTCGTACTGCCGCCTCTTTGAAGGGCCATGACGGTCAAGACAGCTGCGGCTGCTGCGTTAGCCAGGGTAAATGCCAGAGCCAGGCCGTTAAGCCCCAGCGGTGTGCGTACCAAAGTAACTGAAAGTATAATATCAGTCAGCGTAACTGCCATGGTCAGGATGACGGCCCTCTTCCATGCCCGGGATATATAGAGAACACGGAACCCAAGCTGCACCATGGCAAGGAAGACTGCCCCCGGCGCAAAATACCGCAGCAGCAGGGAGGTACGCTGCACAGCCTCTTCGGTGTAGTTGCCCGAAAGAAGGATGAATGCGGACACTTCGCCGGAGAAGAAAAAGAGGAAGATCATGGCCGGCACCATGCCTGCAAGGATGTACTGTGCTGTCCGGAGGGTCTCCGCTGACAGTCTATACGATTCACCGTACGATGCGGACCGGGCAAGATGGGGATACATCACTGTGATGATCGATGCGACGCAGATCCCGAAGGGAAGCTGCCATATGATCACAGCATTGCTGAACACAATGACACTTCCAGGTTCCAGTGCTGAGGCAAGGTAGTACGATACCTGCTGGTCGGCAAAGAACATGAGGCTCATCACGGTAAGTATGCCCCAATGACGCAGACACGGCGCGGCAAGCTTAAGCGACAGCTGACAGGCTCCCCTGACGCACCCCCGGAGTCTGTAGAGGCTTACCGCGATCAATACTGCGCCTGCAAGCGCCCCTGCCGCAAACCCCCAGGCTGCCGCTGAGACCCCCATCCTGCGGTATCCGAGGACAGTCCAGAGAATCACAGATATCGAGAGAACCAAAGGCGCAAGAGACGGTATGAGGAATCGGCCGCGTACATGCGAGCTGTCTGATAAAAATGCGGTAAGCATGATCCCCGCCAGATAGAGTGCGAATACTGCGGAGAGGACTGCCCCGGTATTGCTGATCAGGTGCGCATCAAAATTGGACCACAGCGATATAATGAATGTTCCTCCCGCGGTAAGCAGCAGTACGGGCAAGACGGTCACCGCGGCAAGCACCGTAAAGATTGTGAGGATAAAGGATGCTTCACTTTCAGGATGTTCTGCCCGGATGCGTGCGAGTTCGGGAATATATGCCGATGTGAAGGCCCCTTCGGCGAGTATCTTGCGGAAGTTGTTGGGAATCTGCAGGGTGAAGTAGAGAATGTCGCCCTGCACTGATGCGCCGAGGTAGGAGGCAAGGATGCGTATGCGTATCAGCCCGATCATCCTGGAGAGCAGGGTCATGGACATGACCAGGAGGCTTGAGCGTTCCAGGCGTCTTTCAGTCTTCGCCGCGTGTGTAGGCGTCAAGGAATGCTCCTTTGAAGCGTTCGTAGGTTCCGGATTCGATGTGCCGATGTATGGCTTCCATAAGGTTCCGCAGGAATAACAGGTTGTGCTCGCTTGCCAGTACAGCTCCGAGGATCTCTCCGCACTTAAAGAGGTGCCGCAAATATCCTCGGGAATATCTTGTACAGGCCGTGCAGGTACAGGCATCGTCTACCGGTCCCTGGTCATATTCCCATCGTGCTTTTTTAATCTGGATCATTCCATGTCGTGTGAACAGCGCACCGTTTCGTGCGGTCCTGGTGGCAAAGACGCAGTCGAACAGATCTATCCCCTGCGACACTGCCTCAAAGATATATTCAGGAGTTCCAATGCCCATGACGTAGCGCGGTTTCTCTTCAGGGAGCTGCCGGGCAGCATACGCCAGGTACTCGCTGTATATCTCCCGGGGCTCACCTACTGAGAGTCCTCCAAGAGCAATTCCCGGAAAATCAAGCTCACCAATCTCCTCAATGCTCTGGGATCTCAGGTCCTTGTAGAAGTTCCCCTGGACGATACCGAAAAGCAGGCCGTTGGACTCCCCTTCATATGTTTTCCACTGCTCCTTGGACCGTTTTGCCCAGTCGGTGGTTATACGCAGTGCCTCAGATGCCTTCCGGTAGGTATATCCGTAGGGTGTGCAGACGTCAAGGCACATCATGATGTCGCTTCCAAAGACGCACTGGAGATCAACCACTGCTTCCGGTGTGAGGAAATGCCTGGAACCGTCGATGTGGGACTGGAAACTCACTCCAGCTTCGGTGACCTTCCGCAGGCGTGAGAGCGAGAATACCTGGAAACCTCCGCTGTCGGTCAGGATGTTCCCATCCCATGAACTGAAGCGATGGAGGCCTCCGAAGGATTTTATAACCTCAATTCCCGGCCTTAAATAGAGGTGGTAGGTGTTTCCCAGGATAAGGCGGTAGCCCATATCGCTTACAGTCCGGTGGTAGAGGGCTTTGACTGTTGCGTTTGTTCCCACAGGCATGAATGCAGGGGTTT
The DNA here is from genome assembly GCA_007128345.1 of Spirochaetia bacterium. Taxonomy (GTDB): domain Bacteria; phylum Spirochaetota; class Spirochaetia; order PWKH01; family PWKH01; genus SKXS01. The sequence continues at coordinate 14,496 of SKXS01000140.1, read as the reverse complement.
CCACCGGTCCATGGGGCAGTTCCAGGGTCCCCCTGCGTGCTAGCGAGCCGGAAATAGTCTGGTGAACGGTGAAGATGCGTTGTTTCTGCGCCATTGATGCCTCCCTGTCAGGTACGTGCATGCCGGTACATGAATACGGCAATGCCAAAAAAGATGAGAAACGGAAGCAAACTGCCCCAAATAGGCGGGATATATCCCTGCCTGGCGAATATGAGGAGGATAAATTCCGCGATGTAGTACACAACCGATATGCCCAGACTGAAGAATATGGTCATCAGAAGGATATTTTTCTTCATGCGTGACCCTACTGAGGCGGAAAGGATCGCCACGATAAGGGGAGTGAACGCAAAGACCAGTCGTTCATAGAGGTCGGTCTTTGCCTCACGGTAAATCTGGGGGTTTATGTAGCTCATCCGTTCAAGATAATCCAGCGCTTCTGAGAGCTGCATGGAGTCGACGGTGTTATGCTGCCGGGTAAAGCTTGCCGGCGGTTCACTGATTCTCGGATCACTGTATGCATGCTCACTGCGCATGGTGACTGCTCCCCCGGCATGGGTATCATAGATCTGCACGTCACTGAACAGCCAGAGGCCTGCTGCCTCATCGTAGCGACCTTCACGGGCATCGATGCGCTGCACGGGGATTCCATCGGAAAAAATGACGACCGACGCATCCTGGAGCCTGCGCTGAAGGTGCTGGTAGCGGTCAACATAGTAGAGCGTGGTGTATGTCCTGTCCCAGAGAGCAATGTTCCTGTTGTCCAGCGTAACCGCCCTACCGGAAAGGAGGTTGATCATGTCGCTTCTCCTGTTGTTTGCCGGTATAGTGACCTGCTCCTGCAGGGCAAGGGCAGCCACACTGGTGAGCAGCCCAATAACTATGAGCGAACGGGTGAATCGTGTGAATGATATCCCGGAGTTGAGCACGGCAATGAGCTCATTGCGTGTGTAGAGCCTGGCCATGACGAAGCACACAGAGAACAGCAGGGATACCGGCAGAGCGTACCCGAAGGCCTGAGGAAGGTAGAGGACAAACATGAGGACCATCTCCGAGACGGGAAGCTGCCGGTCTACAATCAGATAGATATGGCTGAACATCTCTACTAGGGACAGCACGAAGCTCAGTGACAGGAGGGTAATGAGAAACAAAGGGATGATCTGTCCCAGGAAGTAGCGGTCTATGAGCTTCACAGCCTACCTCCTGGCAAAGAATACAAAGAGGGTGATGCCCAGCGCTGCATACAGCAGGTTGGGTCCGAACATGAGCATAAAAGGAGGGATTTCGGTGCGCACCCCTAAGGTCTGCCCAATGAAAAGGAGAAACCAGTATACGGTTGAAAGGATGATCCCTACTCCGAACCCGATGACCTTCCCGTGCTGCAGGGGCATGGAGACAATGGGGAACGCAAGAAAGAGAAGAAAAAAGCATCCCAGCGGGAGGGCAAGCTTCTTCCAAAGCTCCAGCTGATAGAAGACCAGGCTCCTTGAGACATACCGCTTGCCGCTCAGGGAATCAAGCTCCCTCTGCAGTGATACGCGCTCCCCTTCAGAAACCTCACCTGCAAGCTTCTCCCTGATATCGCTCATGCGTGCCGTATCGCGCTGCTTCTGAACTGCGAGGTCAGCTTCCTTGGAGCGTACCTCGTGATAGACGTCAAGAAAGCTCATCTCTGCGGGAGTTACGCTGAGTATGGCATAGGAGAGTGAGCCCAGTGAGATGTACATCTCCATGGACGATGCATTATAGTGCTGGAACGAAGTCTTATCCCTTCCCTGAATGCCCGTCACATCGTCAAACGACAAGGTAAGCAGCGTTCCCAGATCCCCTGACAGTGATCCTGAATCCGCGTGGATAATTGAACGGTTTTCCAGAGGCTGGCTGGTGTCTATGATGACCATCTGCTCAATGACCTGTTCGCTTACGTCCCTAGTGACGATGATTCGGTCATCAAGCATGGTGCTGCTGTACGGCCTGATCTCCAGAGAGGGAACGGTGTACAGGAGGTCTCGGTAGAGCCTGCGGTACTCAATAGTTCCCAGGGGCAGAAAGACGTCGTTTATTATAAATGAGATACCCGAGAAGAGAATTCCGCATATGATGATCGGGAGTATAATCCGCCGGTTCGGGATACCGCTTGAACGCAGGGCAATGATCTCGCGATTCGATGAGAGGGTTCCCAGGGACATGGCAGCACCGGAGAGAGTTGCAAAAGGGAACGTGAATGAGAGAATAATGGGAATGGAGTAGACAATGATCTTCAGTACATCCATGGGTGAGATGATGCTTATGAGGATGTTCTTTGCGAGTACGAGCAGCTGGTTTATGAAGAAGATGAAGAAGAAAAAGAGGAATGCGGTCATGAAGCTTGCAAGGAATTCAGATAGTACGTACCTCTGGATGGTATAGTAGCTTCGCTTACCCATTACGTGCCGGTTGAACCGAACCCTCCGGACCCCCTGGGAGTCTCTGAGATGCTGGGTTCAACAGCGAAACGCGCCCTCAACGCGGATTGGATCACCATCTGGGCGATCCGCTCCCCGGGTTTGATCACATAGGGACGGTCTCCGGTATTGATGACCAGCACCATCACCTCCCCACGGTAGTCAGCGTCTATGGTGCCTGGCGCATTCAGCACGGTTATACCGTGCTGATATGCCAGTCCCGACCGAGGCCGTATCTGCGCCTCGTAGCCGGGCGGAAGTTCCATGAACACGCCGGTCGGTATGAGCCGGCGTTCATGCGAATTGAGTTTTGCGGGTGAATCAAGATGTGCGTACAAGTCAGCACCAGCCGCATGCTCGCTTGCATAGTACGGCGGTGATGCACCTTCCGCCAGGCTGATTTTCACCGGCAGTTCCAACACGGGTAACCCCTACTTCTTCTCTAGGTCCCGCAGCGCGTCTATGTAGCTCAGGTTCAGTCTTCCCATGCGGTCCACTTCCAGCAGCTTCACCGGTATCTGCTGGTTCATCGTGAGCACTTCATCAACTGACTTCACACGCTTGCTTGACAGCTTCGATATGTGGCAGAGCCCTTCCTTGCCGGGAAGGATTTCGATGAATGCGCCGAAGTCGGTGATCCGCTTTACTGTTCCCTCGTATATCCTGCCGGGTTCCGGCTCTTCCACGATGGAGAGGATAAGCTTCCTTGCCTCTTCAGCCTTGGCAGTGTCCTTCCCGTATATCGTCACGGTACCGTCGTTGTCTATGTTGATGTTTGCACCGGTCCGCTCGGAAATGCCTTTGATGTTCTTGCCTCCCGGTCCGATGACCGCTCCGATCTTCTCTTCCTCAACTTTCAGCTGAATGATCCGGGGAGCATATACGGAAATCTCATCACTGGGCTGTTCAATGACCTTGGACATCTCATTGAGTATGTGAAGCCTGCCATCTTTTGCCTGGCTGAGGGCCTTGCCCATAAGCTCACTGCTTACCCCTGCAATCTTGATGTCCATCTGGAAAGCGGTGATTCCGTCACTGGTCCCGGCAACCTTAAAGTCCATATCTCCCAGGTGATCTTCCTCTCCCAGGATGTCGCTGAGGACTACCTGCTTTTCCCCTTCTGATATGAGTCCCATGGCTATGCCGGCTACCGGCTTTCTGAGTTTTACCCCTGCGGCAAGCAGGGAGAGCGACCCGCTGCACACCGTCGCCATGGACGATGAACCGTTGGATTCCAGCACCTCGGACACCACTCTGATGGTATAGGGAAATGCCTCCTTGCCGGGAAGAACCGGCTGCAGGGCACGATAGGCCAGGTGACCATGTCCGATCTCCCGTCGGCCGGTAAAGAGCCTGCCGGTCTCCCCTACTGAGAAGGGAGGGAAATTATAGTGGAGCATAAAGCGTTCGAAGCTTTTCTCACCGTCAATATCATCCTTCATCTGTTCGTCGTACACCGTCCCGAGGGTGGTGACGCCAAGGCTCTGAGTCTCACCTCTGGTGAACAGAGCACTGCCGTGTGTCCTGGACAGTATGCCGATCTCGCAGGAAATATCTCTGATTGCATCCGGAGCACGTCCGTCGGTGCGGACGCTCTTCTCAAGGATTGATGCGCGTACAATCTCCTTCTCCATCTCCTCAAGCAGCTTATACACCCCGGAAACATCCTCTTCGGCAAGCTCCTCGCCAAGGTGTTCAACTGTCTCCTGGGCAACCATGTCTATGGCCTTGGACCGCTCCATCTTGCCCTTTACAAAACATGCAGTTTCCAGCTTTGAGAAGGCAAATTTCCGTACAGCCTCTGTATGGGGGAATTCCTTCAACGATGAAGCGATGGGAAGCTTCTGCTTGCCGACCGCTTCAGCCATGCGCTTCTGGGCCAGGCATATCTCACGTATGACCGGTTCAGCAACCGCAATAGCTTTGATCAGCAGCTCCTCAGATACTTCCTTGCAGCCGCCCTCGACCATGGTGATTCCCGTCTCGGTGCCGGCAACTATGATGTCCAGCGAACTCACATCAATTTCAGAGAATGTAGGATTGATGATGAACTCATCATCAATATATCCCACCCGGATAGCCCCTATGGGACCGTCAAAGGGTATATCTGATATGGTGAGTGCTGCCGAGGCGGCAACCATAGCCACCATGTCCGGTGGATTCACCTGGTCAGTGGAGAGGGTCGTGGGGATTACCTGGATTTCACGTTTGAATTCCTTGGTAAAAAGCGGCCGGATCGGCCGGTCAATGAGCCTGCAGACCAGGATCTCCTTATCCTTCGGCCTTCCCTCGCGCTTGAGAAATCCGCCGGGTATTTTGCCGGCAGCGTAGTACTTTTCGTTATATTCAACTGAGAGGGGCACATAGTCCAGTCCTTCGACCGGCTTGCTGCCGCAGCAGGCGGTTGCCAGCACGGCACTCCCAGAGTAGGTAGCCAAGACAGCCCCGTTGGCCTGCTTCGCCATAAGTCCGGTCTGGAGTATGAGCTCTTCCCTTCCAATGCGTATTCGTTCTGTATGAATCATGTTCTTTCCTTTTGTTATTTACGTAAGTTGAGTTCCTGGAGAATTGACCGGTACTTGTCCAGGTCAATGTCTCTCAGGTATCGGAGGAGACGTCTCCTCTGTCCTACCAGCTTCAGCAGGCCTCTCCTGCTGGCGTGGTCTTTCTTGTGTGTCTTGAAGTGTTCAGTGAGCTCCCTGATCCGTTCAGTGAGCAGCGCTATCTGCACCTCGGTAGCACCTGTATTCTTGGTGCTTCCGCCAAATTGTTCGATAATTTCCTGTTTCCTTTCTTTTGACAAGCTCATATGTGCTGTTCTCCTTAGCTTTCAAATACGAGTTCTGTTTTTTCACTGCCGTCCGGTACACATACATCCCGGCCGGTTACCGCGATGCTCACAGCACTGCGGCGCTCCGTTCCCTGGGGAACGGAAACTACCCTGTATTCCCCCGGTGGCGGCAGGGGCTGGGTGATATCCTCTATATCTATACGGACCATACCATCGCTGCGACTAAAAGGAAGTTCGGCCAAGTCGAGGGCGAACGGACGGCCCATGAGTTTTCCTGCTAGGGAAAAATCTCCCATCGTGACAGCCTTGCGGACAGCAGTGCTGCTCACGGTATGGATTCCATCATACAATAATGAAGGAATAATATCTACGTGTATTTGGGACGGTGTGAAGAAATCCCTGGTGTTGCGGGAAGAAAACTTACCTTGTGAACCGCAGTGGAAGTTCTCGCCGATGACCAGGTACTCCAAGCTGCATGATGCGGCAACCATGGTGAAGAACTCCATCCCTGTAAGCATGCTGAATGCTTCAGTAAAGTCAATGATCACCAGGTAGTCAATGCAGTACTCGCTGAGAATCCGTAACTTCTGTGGAAAAGTCGTAATGTGACCCAGAAACTGTTCATGGTGCAGCATAGCCTTGGGGTTCTGCTTGAAGGTAATGAGCACCGAAGCTGCGTGCTCCCGGGATACAATGCTGTCGATAAGCAGCTGGTGGCCCTGATGCACTCCGTCAAACACCCCGACGGTCACGGCGGATCGTGTGTCCGCAAGCGGAAGTTCCTGGGAGAATTCGTCAAACGTAATGAGCTTCACCGGTTTGCCTCCTGGGAGTTCACATACCGGGTTTTCAAAATGCTGCCGTCATAATCGTAGAGTCCCAACAATCGGTTATTGCTGTCAAAAAGCACCACAACCGGTTCATTCCCTAATTCAGAAATCCATCCCTGATCTGGAATGCGTCCATTGAGCACCTGGGATATATGCCTGTCATGGAGCACGGCGGTCTGCACCACGGGTATCCGGGAGAAGCGTTCAGACCCGCCGGACACATCGTCCGTTGAAGCGGATTGCGCATCTACGGCATCTTCAAGGGAAAACGGACCGATGGAGGTGCGTTTCAGGGAGATCACATGTGCGCAGCTTCCTGCCGCTCTCCCGATATCTCGTGCAAGGGAACGGATATAGGTGCCTTTCGAGCAGCTGACGGTAAATTTCCCGAAAGGAGGATCCCACGAGTTGAGGGTAAGCGCATGGACGGTCACTTCCCGTTTCTGCATGATGGGACTCTGCCCTTTCCGGGCAGCCTGGTAAGCCCTGCGTCCGTCTACATGCACTGCGGAGTAGGCAGGCGGTGCCTGCATGATCTTTCCGGTAAAAGAGGGAAGCACCGATGCGGCTTCCTCCTGTGCGGGAAGCCTAGCCTGCATAACTGTTTCCCCTTCGGGGTCCAGGGTGTCAGTCTCCTCCCCAAACCGGAAGACCGCTTCGTATGTTTTGTCCAGTGATAGAAATATCTGGCTGCATTTGGTGTAGGAACCTGAGAGCACAATAAGAAGTCCTTCAGCAAACTTGTCAAGAGTTCCTGCATGCCCTACCTTAGGCAGCTGCAGATGCTTCCTGAGGAACTGAATTTCCTGAAACGATGTGCATCCTGGACGTTTGTTCAGCAGGATGATGCCGTCACTCTTCATGAATCTTTATGCAGCTCTTCTATCACTGCGTTGATCTCCATGCCTTTATGTATGGAGGTATCCTTCTTAAACACCAGCTTCGGCGTGTTCCGGGTCCGCATCTGCCTGCCAAGCCGAGACTGTATGAATCCCGCAGCTGCATTGAGTCCTTCCACAGACCGTTCAAGCTCCTCCTCAGATTCAAAGGAGGAGACGTGAATCCTGGCAAAGGAAAAATCTGAGGCGATATCAATTTCATTGAGCTGCACGAAGGTGCTGACCCGGGGATCCTTGATCTCTCCCCGCTGGATCATCACCGAGATAATCTCTCTTACCGATGCAGCTACCCGCTGTTTCCTGTATGAACTCATAGCTTCTTCTTCACTTCAATAGTATCGAAGATCTCCAGCACGTCGCCTACCCTGAGATCCTGATAGTTCTCCAGGCCGATCCCGCATTCGTAGCCCGCATCGACTGATCGTGCATCATCCTTGAATCTTTTGAGCGAGCTGATTTTTCCAGTATGCACAACCGTGCTGTCCCGCAGGAGGTGCGCCGTTGAGTTTCGCTTCACCTTGCCGTCCAGCACGTAGCAGCCTGCAATAGTTCCGATCTTGGGAACCTTGAAGATCTCCCGGATCTCCACGTGCCCGATAACCTCCTCACGGTGATCAGGTGCGAGCATGCCCTCCATGGCAAGTCTTATGTCGTCCACGACATCATAGATGATATTGTATTTGCGGACATCGATCTTCTCTTTATCAGCCAATGTCTGTGCTTTCGGTGTCGGTCGTACGTTGAAACCGATAACAATCGCATTTGAAGCAACGGCCAGGTTTATGTCATTCTCCACAATGGCCCCTGCAGACGCATGGATTACGTTCAGGCGGATATCAGATGTGGAGAGCTTCTCCAGGGCTGTCTGGAGTGCTTCAACCGATCCGTGCACATCGCCCTTGATGATCACCTTGAGCTCCTGTACGTCGCCTTCCTCCAAGGAGTCGAAGAGATTGTCCAGGGTGACCTTCTTCAGGTTGGTCGCTTCTCCCTGCCGCTCAAGCTCCTGACGCTTTGAGGAAACCATGCGGGACTGCTTCTCGCTAGCGGTTACCTGGAACGGAGATCCGGCATTGGGTATGCCTCCGAAACCGACCACTTCCACCGGCATGGACGGGGTGGCCCGATCAATCCTGTTTCCATGATCATCATAGAGAGCACGCACCTTGCCGCTGTATACACCCGCAACGAAGGGATCGCCCACCTTAAGTGTGCCCCGAAGCACAATAACCGTTGCAACAATGCCCCTACCGTGATCTACCTTGCTCTCAATGACATTTCCCTCAGCCCGGCAGTCGTAGTTGGCCTTCAGCTCGAGCATTTCTGACTGGAGGAGTATCGTATCCAGAAGTTCCTGGATACCCTCGCCCTGCAGTGCTGATATCTCGCAGAAGAGGGTCTGTCCCCCCCACGCTTCTGGCAGGAGGCCGTACTCAGAGAGCTGCTGCTTGACCCGCTCAGGGTTTGCTTCGGGGAGGTCTATCTTGTTCACCGCAACGATGATAGGAACTTTTGCAGCCTTTGCATGGTTGATGGCTTCCACCGTCTGGGGCATGACGCCGTCATTGGCAGCCACCACCAGCACAACGATATCGGTAATCTGGGCTCCCCGGGACCGCATGAGGGTAAACGCTGAATGCCCAGGAGTGTCGAGGAAGACAACGGTCCCTTCCGGAAGCGATACGGTTGATGCGCCGATATGCTGGGTTATGCCGCCGAATTCTCCCGCTACAACATCCGAAGACCGTATGGCATCCAGAAGCTTGGTTTTCCCGTGGTCTACATGACCCATGACCGTAACGATGGGTGGGCGGGACTGCTGGTTCTCATGGGAATCAGATTCAGTCTCGATGAGGGTCTCGTCATAGAGGGAGACCAGCTTGACCTCGCACCCGAATTCGGAGGCAAGCAGCTGAGCAGTCTCGGAATCGATCTGCTGGTTGATGGTGACCATCATGCCCATGCTCATAAGCTTCGCGATGAGTTCAGAAGCTTTGAGGTTCATCTTCCGGGCAAGCTCAGAAACGGTAATGACTTCCATGATGTCAATAGACTTCGGTATGGGATTCGGCCGGTGCTTCTGCTTCTTCTTGATCTGGAAGTCCCGTTCCCTGCTCTCTTCACGCTTCTTGGTATAATCTACCTTCTTCTTCGTCTTGAAGGTCTTCTTGCTGTGCTTCCGTGCATCCTTTTCCGCATCTGGTGCAGGTGCAGGGGTTGCCGGAGGCGGTCCTTTGAAATTAGGCTTACGCCTAAACTGAGGAGCTCCCGGTCTCGTATCACCCCGTGGTGCTCCCGGTCTCGTATCACCCCGTGGAGCACCCGGTCTCGTGTCACCCCGTGGTGCTCCCGGGCGGAAATCTCCTCTTCCCGGAGGACCTCCTGCGAGGTTGCCGGCTCTCCTGGGACGCTGCTCGCCGGGCCGCGCGGGTGTCCTTCCCTTCCCCGCCTGAGGACGGTCGGACTGGTATCGTGCAGCCGGTGCGCCTGACGGTGCTTCCCTGACGGGCTTATGTGCTACAGGAGGTGTCTGTTCCTTAGGAGTAACCGCTTCAGATGGAGCAGCCTTTGCAGGATGTGCCTTATCCTGGAGAGCAGGTTCAGTTTCAGTTTTTGGGCTCTTTGGTTCTTCAGCAGGAGGAGCGGCTTTCCTGACTACCACCTTCTTCTTCTTCACCACCACGACCTTTTTTGGGGGCGCTTCGGCTTTCTTTGAAGAGGATGGAGGCTCACTTTTCTTATGCTTGATCAGGGTTGCCTTCGGTTTCGTTTCTTCTGACATTATCTATCCTTTCTTACGTATCCTCTTCATCATCATCTTCATACTCAAAGCTCAGCCCCACCCCGCAGTTAGGACACATCTCCATGTCGGTGGTGATCTCATGTCCGCACTCGGGACATTCGAAGGTCTCTTCCTCCGTATCGGCTTCAGCTGCTTCTTCTGCAGGAGCCTCTTCAGCCGCTTCGGCAGGTTCAGCTGTATCTTCCTCTTCAGAAGGTTCAGCTATATCTGCCTCTTCAGCCGGCTCAGCCTCTGCAGGCTCATCCTCAGTATTATCGTTTTCCTCAACAATATCAACATACTCATTTATGATATCGTTCAATTCGTTAAGTACCGTTTCATCTATGCCGTCAATAGTGAGCAGCTGCTCATCTTCCGTGTTGATATATCCTTCAAGGGTATCGATCCCCTGACCCTTAAGCAGCTCAACATATTTCGGTGAAATCTCGGGGATATCGCTGAGGTACTCAATCTCTTCGTACTCTTCAACCGGGGTACCGAAGAGCGCATCAAAGTCGCGCTTCAATTCCACGTTAATATCCATCTCAGCAAACTGCAGCTCGGTTTTCACGTCAATATTCCAGTCAGCCAGCCGATTCGCAAGCCGAACGTTGAGTCCCTGCTTGCCTATTGCAAGAGAAAGCTGGGTGTCACCAACCACTGCGAGGGCTGAACGCTTGGTTTCATCCAAGATGTATACCTGCTTAACATCAGCGGGGGAAAGGGCATTCTTGATGAAGTTCCTCGGATCAGGTTCATACTTGAGGATGTCAATCTTCTCCCCCTCAAGCTCCTTCACAATCGTCTGGATACGGGTGCCCTTGAGGCCGACGCATGCACCGACGGGATCAACGTCTTCGCGGTTGGAATATACGGCCATCTTAGTCCGGTATCCGGGCTCCCGGACGATTTTATAGATTTCTACAGTCCGGTCATAGACCTCCGGGACCTCTATTTCAAAAAGCTTCTTTACAAAATCAGTATGAGTTCTGGAGAGGATAATGCTTACCCCTTTGGGAGCCTTCTCCACACTGTAGATGAGGGTCTTGATGCGGTCACCCTGGTGGTAGTACTCACGGGGCGACTGGAGGCGCTTGGGAAGCAGTCCCTCGGTCTTGCCGAGGTCGATAAAAATGTCTCCGTCCTTCTCGCGCTGGTAGTATCCGATGATCATCTCCCCCTCTTTGCTTTTGAATTCAGAGTAGAGGGTATCCTTCTGGATCTCACGCAGAGTCTGGCGGGCTTTCTGCTTGGCGCTCTGTATGGATATCCGGTCAAAGTCCTTGGGATCTATCTCAATAAGCAGTTCATCCCCCACCTCGCAGTTGTCTGCAAGCTTGATGGCATCTTCCAAAGTGATTTCAGTCACCGGGTCTTCAAGTTCGTCAACTATCATCTTTCGGGCCATGAGGGAGACCTCGTCTCCGTCATCGCTGAAAGTAACCATGGCATTGTCGACGGTGCCGTACTTGCGCTTGTATGCGGCCAGAAGAAATTCTTCAATAGTGTTTCGAATCAGATCCTCTGATATCCCCCGGTCATAGACCAGCGCACGAATTGCTTCCTGTAACCCTGCAGCCATCTCAGTTACCCTCCGGGCTGTATGCTTCGAGTTTTGCCTTTTTGATTCTGTTCACATCGTACCTCTCTATTGTATCTGCTCGACTGAGTTCAAGCACTTGGTCATCACACGAAAAAATAGTCCCGGTGATCCATTCTGATTCCATCATGATGCTGACCAGCTGTCCCTTGAATACATGGAACTCATGGACATCCTTGATTTTCCGCTGGATTCCCGGTGATGATACCTCAAGGTGCACATCTCTCTGATCATAGAGGATCGTGAGCCTCGGGTACACGAGCCGGTGCGTATCCATGCAGTCCTTCAGGGACGTGTTCCCTTTGGGGTTGCGGATCACCAGGTAGAGGTGGTGCTCGCCCTTTACTACAGACTCACGTATATCCACCACATCGTATCCCAGAGAACCAACCAGGGGAGCAAACTCCTTGAACATGTGCGTATCCCGCACTTCATTGGTCACCATACCGATTATCGTTCCTTCTTGTTCTGCATAAAAAAAGGGATCGAGAAGCTCGACCCTTTTTCTCCGAAGAAAAAGCAGATGTATATTCTATATAGCAGGATTCCAGTAATTAGTCAATCCTTTTGGGCATAAAAGAAAAACCACCCTTTTGGGCATAAAAGAAAAACTATCTGCATACACTTGCTGACGCATGCCGGAATTCATTATGTAAGTTCACCAGTACGTCTCTTCAGCCGGTCAAGGAAGATGAGCGCCTCAACCGGTGACATGCGGTTTATGTCAGCTGATGCTAATTCGTCGATGATTTCAAGGATATCCCGATCGGTGTTCCGGTGCTGGGGTTCAGCAGAAGGCAGCTCTGCTGCTGCGCTGAAGAGCTCCTGCTGGTCACCAGGGCTGTGCCTGGTCAGTTCAAGCTGCTTGAGCATGGCATCGGCACGCCTGATAACGCTCCTGGGAAGGCCTGCAAGCTTCGCTACGTGGATGCCGTAGGATGCATGCATGCTCCCCTCCTTTACCCGGTTGAGGAAGGTAATGGACTCCCCCTCCTCCAGAATTTCCAGGTAGAGTTTGTGCAGCAGGGGGGAATCAACCCGGGTGAGCTCATGGAAATGGGTGGCAAAGAGCACCTTGCTGCGCAGTTCCAGGAGGCGGTGCAGTACCGCGAAAGCAATCGAGATGCCGTCTGCCGTGCTGGTGCCCCGGCCTACCTCGTCCATGATGATGAGGCTTGATTGCGTAGCATTTCTGAGGATGTAGGCGGTCTCATGCATCTCCACCAGAAAGGTGGATTCTCCCCTGGCAAGGTTGTCGGATGCTCCCACCCTGCAGAATATCTTGTCTACCGTGCCGATGAGCGCCTTCTCAGCAGGGACGAAGCTGCCTATGTGGGCCATGACTACAATCAGCGCGTTCTGGCGCAGATAGGTAGACTTCCCCGCCATATTGGGCCCTGTTATCAGGCAGAACCGGTGGTAGTCCCGCGCAATATGCAGATCGTTCGGGACAAAATCCCCTGGCGGGAGGTTCTTCTCCACGACGGGATGCCTACCCTTTGTAATAGACAGCACATTCGCATCGGTAAAGGAGGGCTTCACATACCCGTAGGTGACGGCACTGTGCGCTAAAGACTGCATGCAGTCTATTGCAGCCGTAATGTCTGCGCACGTGCTGATGCACTCAGACGCATCTCTGACATGCTGCAGCACTGAACGAAATATATCCTGCTCAAGGTCGCGATACTGCTGCTTGGAGTCTTCTATTTGCGACTCCATTGCTATAAGCGCTTCTGTAGTGTACCGTTCCCCGTTTACCAGGGTCTGTTTTCGGATGAACGTATCAGGCGCTTGAGGTATGAAGGATTTTGAAACCTCAATGTAGTGGCCGAGAATCTTGTTGCTGCGGATCCTGAGCTTGCTGATGCCGGTCTCTTCACGAAGCTGCTCCTGGTATTCCTCAAGCATGGCGCTGCTACGGTTCACGCCGACGCGCAGCGCATCAAGCTGATGGTCGTATTTAGGCTTGATGAGGTACTGCATGGAAGCTTCAGGATTATAAAACACGGCACGGTCGATAAGGCTGGAGAGCTCCGTGAGGGTGCGTATGCTTTCATCTTCCAGCGTAAGCCCGATCACCTCACGCTGCAAGGTATAGACGGAAAGCGATGCCTCTATGGACTGCCTGAGAGAGACCAGATCCTTGGGGTGCGCCTTCCCTGCCAGGATCCTCGTGGTGATGCGCTCCATGTCCAGCACACCCTTCAGGACGTTTCGCAGTGAGGTGAGCACCTGCGGTGCGTGATAGAGCCGGTCAACGGCATCCAGCCTCCGGGATATTGCTTCATGGCCGCTCAGGGGCCTGACAATCCAGCTTCTGAGCTTCCTGGCGCCTGAAGCGGTCCGGGTATGCCTCAGCACGCTGTAGAGCGTATCGTGCTCGCCTGCATCCTGAAGATTCTTCACCAGTTCGAGGTTTTTCTGGGTTGATTCATCCATGAGGATGTGGGTAGCGGCACTGTACTGCTGTATGGAGCTGATGTGCCCAAGAGAAACCTTTGCAGCATCCTTCACATATGACAGCAGTACGCCTGCGGCAAAAAGACTGCTGTCTTTCGGTTCAATCCCGAAAGCCTGGAGGGAACGGGTGCCGAAGAGCTCGGTGCAGGCGGCATAGGAAGCATCAATATCGAAGGACCAGTCGGGGAAGGTGGTCACCATGGCGCTGCTGGTGCCGGCAGCCTGTTTGACCGCCGGAACATCGTAGAACAGCGATTCCTGAATAAGCACCTCCGACGGATCGAGTTCAAACAGCAGCTTCCTCAGCGAGGAGGCCTGCATGTCCAGATCAAGGGACGCAATGAAGAACTCACCGGTGGAGACATCAATCCAGGAAGCTGCAAGCATGCTTCCTATCCTGCCCGCGGCCAGGATGAAGTTGTTCCTGGCTGAGGCGAGCATATCATCATCGATTACGGTTCCGGGTGATATAACCTGCACCACTTCGCGTGTGGCGATCCCCTTTTCAGGAATGTCGGTCTGTTCGCAGACGGCTACCCGCTTACCGGCATCCAGAAGCTTCTTCACATAGCTTTTTGCGGCATGGTACGGTATGCCGCACATGGGAATGCCGTTTCGGGAAGTCAGGGTCACATTAAGTATGGAGGATGCAGTTTTTGCATCCTCCTCAAACATCTCGTAGAAATCACCGAG
>SKXS01000258.1 GCA_007128345.1 Spirochaetia bacterium | reverse complement strand
TCAACGCCACGGTGCGGGCAACCAGGGAGACATCGGAAGATGAGCTCTACGCATGTGCCGCTGAAGATCTCATCAGGCTCATGGCCCACGGTACGGCAACCATGGAGATGAAAAGCGGATATGGCCTTGATACCAAGACTGAACTCAAACAGCTGCGGGTCATCAGGAGACTGCAGAAATCCTTCCCCGCAGACATCAAGGCAACCTTTCTGGGAGCGCATGAGGTGCCGCCTGAGTATCGGGGGAGGACTGAGGAGTATGTTACCCTGGTAATTGAAGAGATGCTGCCTGCCGTGCGGCAACAGGGAATTGCCGAGTACTGCGATATTTTCTGCGAGCAGGGGGTGTTCTCCATCCGGCAGTCAAGGAGGATCATGACAAGGGCCCTTGAGCTGGGGTTCAAGCTCAGGTTCCACGCGGATGAGATTGCCGCGCTGGGGGGAGCCGAACTGGCTGCTGACCTTGGTGCATCATCGGCTGACCACCTGGTCAGGATCAGCAAACAGGGCATACGGAAGACGGCAGCATCAGCAACGGTATGCACGCTGCTGCCCGGAACTACCTTCTTTCTGCTGTCGGACGACTATGCTCCTGCGCGGGACATCATTGAAGCGGGAGGGATTATTGCCCTTTCCACCGACTTGAACCCGGGAAGCAGCTATACCCATTCCATGCAGATGATCATCACTCTGGCGTGCCTCAAGATGGGACTCACCATTGAAGAGGCGATAAATGGTGCAACCATTAATGGGGCTTATTCACTTGGGATGTCGGAAGTAACCGGCTCCCTGCATCCAGGCAAGCAGGCTGATGTGATTCTCTTCGACGCTCCCAGCTACCACTACCTGGTGTACAACTTCGGAGTGCAGAGGATCACCGGATTATTGAAGTGCGGCCGTTTGGTATACCCGCAGACAGGAGACGACAGGAGGAGCAACTATGAAACACCAGCTGATTGAGTGTGTTCCGAACTTCAGTGAAGGGAGGGATATGTCGGTGATCAAGCAGATAACCGGCGAAATAGAGCGAGTCGATGGAGTGAAGCTCATTGACGTGGATCCGGGATCCACCACCAACCGTACGGTGGTGACCTTAGTGGGAGATCCTGCTTCGGTGTGCGAGGCCGCCTTTCGGGCGGTCAGGAAGGCTTCAGAGCTCATCGACATGCGCAGGCACACGGGCGCGCACCCACGGTTCGGTGCGGCGGACGTGTGTCCTTTGGTTCCGGTGGCAAACATCACGATGGAGGAGACGGCAGCCTACGCCCAAGACCTTGCCCGGCGCATCGGCAGTGAACTGGGCATTCCAGTGTACTGCTATGAATCCGCAGCAAAGGACCCCAAACGCAGAAACCTTGCTGAGTGCAGATCGGGGGAGTATGAAGGCCTTTCGTCCAAGCTTGCAGATCCGCAGTGGAAGCCCGATTACGGTCCCGGTACGTTCACTGCTCAGGCTGAGAAGACCGGCGCATGCGCTGTTGGAGCACGGAACTTCCTGGTTGCAGTGAACTTCAACCTGAATACCACCTCCGTCAGGCGTGCCAACTCGGTGGCTTTTGACGTCAGGGAGAAGGGCAGAGTGAAGCGGCAAGGGGACCCCATCACGGGAGAGATCGTCAGGGACGCTGACGGGAATACCGTATGGGAGTTGGGAACGCTTGCGGGCACCAAGGCCATCGGCTGGTTTATCGGGGAATTCGGCATTGCCCAGGTATCAATGAACATTACCGATATTGCGGTAACCCCGGTCCATGTCGCATTTGATGAGGTCTGTGATAAAGCCCGAGCCCGGGGATTGCGGGTGACCGGATGTGAGATTGTCGGGGTGATTCCCCTTTCGGTGCTCACCGATGCGGGGAAATACTACCTTGCCAAGCAGAGGCGCTCCGCAGGTGTGTCCGAGGGAGAGCTTATCAAAATTGCCGTCAAGTCCATGGGCCTGGACGACCTGGCGCCGTTTGATCCGGAGAAAAAGGTGATTGAATACCTCATCCGAGATACGAAGCAAAGCAGGCTTGCCGAGATGACCCTGGCCGAGTTTGCAGACAGCACCGCATCAGAGAGCCCGGCCCCCGGAGGGGGATCTGCTGCAGCCTACCTGGGAGCCCTCGGGGTCTCACTCGGCACCATGGTGGCTAACCTCTCTGCGCATAAGCGCGGCTGGGATGACCGCTGGGAGGAATTCTCCAAGTACGCGGAAGCAGGAATGCGCATCCAGCAGGAGCTCCTGCGTCTTGTCGATGCTGATACCCGTGCATTCCACGGGGTCATGGATGCCCATGCGCTTCCCAAGCGGACCCGGGAGGATAAGCTGGCAAGGGAAAAAGCACTCCAGCAGGCAGTACGGGAGGCAATTGAGGTTCCCCTAACTGTCATGAAACTCAGTTATGAGAGCATGGAGATCATGGAGGCCATGGTCGAGAAAGGAAACCCGAATTCTGTAAGCGATGCAGCTGTGGGAGCTCTGGCAGCACGATGCGCGGTCAGGGGGGCATACCTGAATGTGCAGATCAATGCACGTGATCTGGCAGATAGTGAATACGCAAAGCAAGTGCTTCTGGAAGGCAGCAGGATGGTGCAGGAATCCGGAAGGATTGAGCGGGAGATACTTGAGCTGGCGGAGAAAAAAATCGGCTAGCAGACCTCCGTTATGACTTCTGCTTCCTGAGTGTAAGTGATACTCCGCGTATGTCGGCATAGCGGTCAAGCCAGGTGTCTGTTGTACGGGTCAGGTCTGCATCCCTCCGGGCGGCTGCATGGCTGACTGCTTCCTTGATTTCTCGCAGGTCCTGGAGGTCCAAAAGGTTTACCGCCGTACAGAAGCGGCTCTTGTGCCTGCCGTCATCGCAGTGCTCAAGGAGGTACTTCAGGATTTCCACTTTCTCATCCAGTTTCTCCCGGTATGCCTGCAGTCCGTTTATCCGTGCATATTCCAGGTCACGTATGACATGCTTGTAGGTGATGAACGAGTCCATGCTGCTGGGGGAGGTGTATCTTTCACAGGGATAGTCAGTGCACTGGAAGCAGTAGGTGATGCCCCCATGTCTTTTTGCGCAGTTGAGTACTGTACAGGATGGGTGCTTATCAGAGAAGCCCGGTCCTTCGCACCCTGGACATTGTGATGATCCCGAGGTGTGATACCGCGGGCAGAGTCCGCAGTTGAGCCCGCACAGAGAAAAGAGCGGATAGGGTCGTTCATAGGGCTGCATGGGTAAGTTCCTACTGCCGCTGCAGCAAATCTTTGAGCACCTCGCCTCCGACCCCTACATTGCCGGGATCCTTTTCTTCCAGGTACACGACGAAATTCTTTTCATCAATACCCGTGACTGCGCTGCCGGCTTCTGTGAACCGCTGGATTGCTTCTTTTTTCTGAGCGTCCGTCAGTTTTGGACTGTGAAAGACTATGGTCGGCATACTATACTCCTCATTACCGTTAGATGATCAGTCATGGTAGGTAATGTCCACGGAGATGTCAATGAGCTCGCTGTGCATCTCCCGGCAGCGCACGCTCGCAGGGTACGGCGGTCTGGCATTTTCCGCATCCGTAACGGGGGGAGAACATGGGAGAGATTGTGGTGTCCAGGTAGGCGGCACAGGTGGGAATGTGCTTTCCTTCTGAAGTGATGGCCCCTGCAGGGCACCGCTGAATGCACCTGCCGCAGGTGCCGCAGTAAGCCCAGAACGGCTCCATGATTCGGGGAGTGGGCTCCAGCGGTAAGGAGGTGATGAGGCTGCCGTACCGGCCGGCGCATCCCCTGGAGGAGATGAGCGAACGGCTCAGTCCGAAGGTCCCGATTCCCGCTGCGTAGGCTGCATGACGTTCCGACCAGCTGCTTAAGAGGTTCGTTACCCGTATCTCCGGATCAAGCATCGGGACATCAACAGATATCCCCAGGCCTGACAGGAATGCGGACAGGTGCGCCGCCAGCGCCCGGTTGAACTGATCGCCCTCGATACGTCCGTACACCCATTCCACTGCGGGCAGGCCCGCAGTGCGGTTCGGGATGCGTATGGTCTCTGAGAAGGGGAGGAAGTAGGAGACCACAGAGCGTGCTCCTTCCATTCTTTCTACCGGCTTCTGGTGATGGACCCCGATGACATCCTTGGATGTGTAACGGTCAAAGATCTCATCAGAGGCATCGGCAGCCCCGAAGAGGGGCGCATCAAATATGCTGGGGATCCCCAGTGATTCAACTCGGTTGAGCGGGCTGGAATCTGTGAATTTCTTGGCTTCCTGGGCAATGTCCTGCAGAGTCAAGTGATCCTCCGGAAAAGGTCTTGGTTTATCATAGTGCATACGGGATATGCATGGCTATACTGTAAAACGATGTAAGATGCAATTTTTATCTTTAAGTACGGGTATAAGCGGTATATACTGAAGACATCTTCGAGGAGGAGGGACTATGAACAGCACAAAACGGACTTGGTGTCTTGTGGTATTCCTGATTGCCGCAGGTGTGTTTGCGGGGATGCATCTGATTGCCCAGGACGGCGAGTATTACCTTTCGATCACCCTAGAAGGGGAGGAATATACACTCACAAAGGGATTCTACCGTGAGCTTATGCAGGGTGAAACGACTAGTCTCACGTTGGATCCCGTGCCTGTCGGATGGATAGACGGCAGGACAAGCTACATCATGGCATCGTCCTACATCATGACATCACAGGAGATGGACACCATCCTTGGATATGGAGGCTTTGTGCCGATGTTCCAGGATGAGGGGTCGCTTGCCTATATTACGGTAAACGGGGCCGCAGCTTCCGGCAAGGTGTTCACAGCAGAGCTGTTCTTCATGCATATCACAGAAACCTTTATGGTGATGGCCATGAGCTACGATCTGGAAATCCGCTTTGAAACCGTGGATGACATAATGACTGGAACATTTACCGGAAACATGATGGGAGTGCAGGGAAAACCGCAGACTCCCGGATCCTACACGATGTTCCCGGGCAAGGGGAGCTTCATGGTAAAGACTGAGCAGTAGCAGCTTCTGCAGTGCACGGCGGGGTATTTCATTCGTACCCGCCGTAATCTGTGTTTCCAGGGAAATATCACATCTATCATGGTATGTTTCACACAATATTCATACCTCATCGCTATGCTGTAGAAAACTACATGAGAGGTGATAATATGAAACAATTAATGAGTATGCTTGTGCTTGGAGTATTTGCAGTATCCATGCTGACAGCAAACGGGCAGCTGGAGCAGCAGCGGATGCCCCAGCCTGCAGATCGGCCGATTCGCTCACAGGATGCACTGTGCGACTGTGAAGACCCGGTGATTCAGGAGCTTGAGGATCATGAAACAGCCGGACTTCTGCTGATGCGGGAAGAGGAGAAGCTTGCCCGAGACGTCTATACCAAGCTAGGAGAGCTTTGGAACGACAGGCTGTTCTTTACTATTGCAGCCAGCGAATCCCGTCACATGGAGGCAGTGAAGCACCTGCTGGACCGATACGGCATTGAGGATCCGGCGGCAGATGATGTGCCCGGTGTATTCAGGAATCAGGAACTGCAGCATCTCTACGATACCCTGGTGCAGCGGGGAAGCGAGTCTCTGGAGGCTGCGCTGGCTGTGGGGGCCCTGGTCGAGGACCTTGATATCAAGGACCTCCAGGATCTAATCAGCGCAACTGACAAGGAGGACATCATCCGGGTATATGAAAACCTGATGCACGGATCAATCCGCCATATACAGTCGTTCATCGGAAGGCTCAATGCGCTGGGAGAGACCTATGAGGCGCAGTTCATTACCCAGGAAGAGCTGGATACCTTCATTGACCAGAGCAGAGAAGATGTACGTGAAGCAGCCGGCGGGAATATGCAGCGCCGGGGCATGCCCTGGAGATAGGGGAAGTTCGAGAAGCCGGTGGTTTTCCTGATTACGAAGATCACCGGCGCCTGCTACCTGATTTCCCACACGTGAACCACCGGCTGGGCTTCATCGGCAAACAGTTCCAGTACATAGAGGTATCCATGCTCACGGTCGAAGGCAATGTCTCCGATGCGGTACCTGCGCTGGGTTCCGGTGCCAAGTATGTTGGTATCTACTGCTGAGGGATTGAAAAACAAGTAGTCATCTATGACCAGGTGAGCATACGGCTGGGGTTCCCAGGGCTGCAGATCTCTTCTGGCAACTGATGCCAGGTCATCGGGATCGTAGAGGATAAACCATGCACTGAAGGAGGTGCTCCACCACCCGCGTCCTGATGCGGGTTCGGTGCACACCCACGATGCTTCGTTCCCGCAGGGAGTGCCGTCCGCATCTCTGCAGAGAATGAACTCACCTATGAACTCCTCCTCAAGGCATGGGTATGCACTGCCTGCTGGATTGATGAATCCGTACCAGTATCTGTCTCCGGTAGACTTCGTTCCTGCGAAGAGCACCCCGTGTTTTCCCGAAGACGTGGTGATCCATGCACCACCTTCCCACTCGTCACCATGCTGGTATCCATCCATGGCGCGCTCAATGTCCTCAGTTGTTTCTGATGACTGGTAAAGCAGCAGTACGGTTTCCTGTAGTCTCGTTTGAGGGGCTGCGGGCGTTCCGGACGCGTCAGTCCAGGGGATGTAGGCGAACAGTGCAGGTCCCATGCCGGACCAGCCCCCATCACGGAACCGTCCAGTTGCCAGCAGTTTCCCCCCCGTGTTGTCTTGAGCCCACTGCACTGGGATGTCAAAGAGGTAGTTATTGGTACTGTAGAGGGACTGATTACCGATGAACCACGGGCCCTGCATGCCTGGATCTGTCAGATCCAGGCCGAACCATGCATGAGTAGCGGTGCTGGTATCTTCGAAGTGGAAGTGCTGGCCCCAGCAGAGGTGAATGCGTTGTCCCCCCGCTGCGTCCAGGTACTGCATGCCGACCCTGGGTATTTCAACATACTCGGTGAAATACCCGGATGCCACGGAATGGAATTCTCCTCTGAAGGAAGCCCGGCTGAGATCTTCCACATCCCGGCTGTTTACCGGGGCTGGGATGGTTACTAACGCTACCTGGTTTCCGTCGGGAAGCTCACCGTAGGGCATGCGATTATGGCCCATGATCAGCAGCAGCCCCGGCAGCCTATCCGGCGTACCTGGTGAATCCGCATCAGGAATCCAGGTCATTGCTTCTCCACCGTAGGAGAAGGTTAACGGACGTTCCTCTCCTTCGGGAAGACGAAATGCACCGAGGTACAAGAAATCATCCATTCCAAGAAGGTCTGCAGCAGGCTGGTGTGCAACGGTACCTTGGCAGCTGCCTGCACACGCAAGAACCAGAACTGCGATAAGGCATATTCTCATAACACGCTCCTCTGGCGCCTGAGATCAGCGGCAACGGTACGCAGACTGGAGTATGTTTCGGATACCGGCATTGCCCAGCTGGTTCGCCTAGCATAATGATACACCCGAAGTTGTATCATCCGGAAGAGTTGCACATGCAATGATGTGAGAATATTTTTGGCTCTTCGCTAAATCGTGTGGGTAAGACCACGCAAACCAACTTCAAGGTTTAGTTTGCCATATCATAGTGATGAAGTTGTTCACATTCTTATATCCTCTTGCATGCCTCCGAGCTGCTTGCACGAAGCTGTTAATACGTTCCAAAATTCCGTTGATCAGGAACGACGGGAACGAATCAAAATAGGCTATTCAACGAATTGAGTGGGTAGCTGAACAATGAAGGTAGGATCCAATTGTAATTTACCACATACAAGATAGATCATAGTCTTGAAGTGCTCCATATTCCTGAACCCGCGTGCTCTCCGTTTTACTAAGGCTATTACTGAGTTCATTCCCTCAAGCACTTCATTTGTCACCCGTTCTGCAAAATAATTGAGGATGGCTGTTTCACAACGGATGTATATTTAGTAAGAGTGTTCTCTTCAGAGGTTATTAATCCTCTTTCACCCACTCTTCTCGGACTTTGCTCTTGGCATCTTCCCATGCTTCAGTGATTATTTCGTTCAAGTTTTTTTCCAGCTCTGCTCTCTCCTCATCCGATTCTACCAATAATCTCTCCGCCATGTTATTAAGCCATTCCTTTCGAATTTCGGGCAATGCCGCTTCCCATCTTTTATCGGCTGCCATCTCTTCATCCTCGACTGTCAAGAGTAGTTCTCTTCCTTCAGCCGCTTCTTTCGAGCCCGGTTGTTTTTCGAACAACGTTTTGAGTGTTGCCTTGGCTTCGCTGTAATCGCCGCTCTCAAATTGTGCCTTGGCATCCTCAAGCAACCTATCTGCTTCATATCTCGAGATATCAAGTGCTTCAGTAAGCTCCGCATTCTCAGCTTTGAGGTCATTGACTACGGTAAAACTCATTATGGCGAACACCAATAGTCCTCCGATAATGAAAAATAATACATTTTTTATGATAAGTCCTATTTGTTCTTTTTTTTCCATAGAAACTCCTCCTTTGTTTCATACAATTCTAAAATACTAATAATTGCTTATAAAGTAAAGTTTTTACCGATAACTATGTTCACATAGTCTAATTCAGTTGAAGATGAAGGAGGGTACTGTTGGAATCGCATTTTGGGCAGACTATCGTATCGATTTTATACACTTTTGACAGCAATCAAGCCCATACTTTCCTGTATACGCGCGCATCCGGATAATCGATATCTTCGGGAGACTGTTTATTATTAGCTAAAATTCCCTGAAAACAACAAGAGTCAAATGTTACCTGCTTTACATACAGCGGTTCGAGTATCTGTAGTGCTGTAGAAAATAATTGTTCATGATTTACCATGCTCATACCCCTCAGTAATAGAATGGCTAAATATACCATAGCATCCCATGTACTTCAGGTCCCTATCATTTCCTGCCCACACGATATAGCGAAGTGCCATATTTTTTCACCTGTTCAGATGACTTATCTAACACATGAAACACGGGAGTACCGTCAGGAGGATGTATTGATGAACTGTACCACGCTGAATATTTCAAATCACAATCAAGTTCCGTCAATCGTCCGTGTCAGCCTGTGATTCTTGAAACAAGCATGCCGCAGGCTGTTACACCTGCGGCATATACATGGCTACGGCTGGTAGGTTACCGCGACGAGTTTGGTGATGGGGGCGACGCCTTCAAGGTGAGTGCTGATGTTAATGGTAGTCAGTACATAGTAGAGGTCTACCAGGCTGGTAAAAAGTCCGTCTTCGTTAACTTGTACGGGGGATCCATTAATGGAAACCAGGGCTGCCGAATCGGATACCTTACCATTCACTGCAACCTGTCTGCTTCCTGCAGTACTGTTGTCAGCCGGTTCAAATACTTCCAGCACAAGGTTCCTCGTTATTGTAAGGGTCCTGCTTATCGGGCTCTGCCCTTCAAGGGTTGCACGTACCACTACGGTATTGGATCCGTAGGGGACTTCGAGGTCATGGGTAAACGCACCGCCGGCACCAACTTGAACGGGAATGTCCTTGACGGTTACCGTTGCTGCGGAATCTGAAACAATACCAGTAATGGTGACTACGGGCTCAGTTACCGTAGAACGGGAGGCAGGTGCCGTAACCTGGAGGGTCAGGCGGGGGGTCGACGGGGTGCTGGTCCTTGGACCGCATCCGGCAAGCATCAGGACAGCCAGCATAAGCACTGCGGCTGATCCAATAGCAATCATTCTTTTTTTCATGTACATACTCCTTTGCTTGGAGAGTTCTTCTCCTTGTATATGATCAATCTACATGAGGAGTATTAACTTTTTATTAACAGTTGGATCAGGGGAGCATTTTTTTTGGTTGGACATGCATCCGGCCAGGGTATAAGATATATGTATATGGAGAGAAAACGAAAACAGGTGCTGGTAGTTGATGATGACCGAAAGACGGTTGAACTGATTAAGCTGTATTTGGACAGGGAAGGCTACAAGGTGATCAAGGCGTACACGGGACCTGAAGCGCTTGCGTGCGCCAGGACCATGAAGCCCGACGTGATCATCCTGGACCTCATGCTTCCTGGAATGGACGGAATATCGGTATGCAGGACCTTGAGAGAGGAATCTGATGTGGCAGTCCTGATGCTGACAGCGCGTGCTTCAGAAGAAGACCGGCTCAAGGGCCTGGATATTGGCGCAGATGACTATATTGTCAAGCCGTTTTCCCCTCGGGAGCTCACTGCACGGGTCAGGGCGGTCATGCGCAGGCTCTCTTTGGTTGTCCATCGCGGTGGACCCGCGGAGCTGCGCAGCGGGGATCTGCGTGTGGATTTGGTGAGTCAGGAGGCATACAGAGGAGGGGAGAAGATCAAGCTGGCCCCGGTGGAGTACCGGCTTCTTGTAGCCTTGATGAGGGAGCCTGGAAGGGTGTTTACCCGTGAACAGCTGGTTGAAGTGATCTTCGGTCCCGACTACGGCGGATATGACCGAACTGTAGATGTGCATATCCTGAAGCTCCGCAGGAAAATTGGGGATGACCCGGGTAGTCCGAGGACTATCGTTACAGTCCATGGCTTCGGATACAAGTGGAACCGCCCATGAGAACCTTGAAGATCAAGCTGCTGGCCGCTTTTATGGGTGTAATCATCATTACAGTGGGAACGGTGACACTCTATGTACGGCAGAGTACGGAGCAGGAGATAGAGGTCTACGAGGAGCGGACCGAACTGCTCTATCTCATACGGATGGAGCACTGGCTTCTTGGCTATTACGCGCACGGCAGCGGATGGGACGATATTACCATCTACCTTGAAGAGATGGAGGTCCTTTCAGGGCAGCGGGTGGTACTTACCGATGCAGAACGTATTGTGATCGCTGATTCTCATGGGGAACTTGAGGGTGACCTGTTTTCATATGACTGGCCGCACCGAGAATTGATCCGACACCGGGACCGGATGCTGCTCGGCATCCTCTTCATAAGCCCGGAACCTACCCTGGAGGCTGAACTTACCCGGGAGCTTGCCGCATCAATCCAGTACTACCTGATCATCGGTGCTTCTGCTGCTGTAGCGGTAGCATTCCTGCTGACGATCATTCTTTCCCGGGCTATTGCGTCGCCCGCGGAAGCGCTTGCTGAAGCCGCACAGCGTATAGGCAAGGGTGATTTTTCCGTTCAGGTCAAAATCCGGGACCGTGGCGAGTTCGGCGCCCTTGCTGATGCATTCAACCGGATGTCTTCGGACCTGGAGCAAACCCAGCGCATGCGCAGGGATTTGACTGCCGATATAGCCCACGAACTCCGTTCACCCCTTACGAACATTCGGGGATACCTCGAGGCAGTCGCAGACAACCTAATTCCATCAAGCGAAGCGCTTCCCCTCCTTGAGGAGGAGACATCAATGCTGGCACACCTGATAGAGGATCTGCAGGTGCTTGCCCTGGCTGAGGCCGGTGCGCTTGAACTCAAGCTTTCTGAAGTTAATGTGTCTGCGGTGACAGAACTCGCAGTGAAGCGTATTGAGCCGCTGGCCCGAGAAAAAGGAATCACACTTGCCAGTGATATTCCCGCTTCTATACCCCTGGTGACGGCGGACAGCAAGCGTGTGACGCAGGTTCTCAGCAACCTGCTGTCCAATGCCCTCACCCATACTGAATCCGGGGGCAGCATTCGCGTAGGATTGGCATGTCATGAAGCAATGGTATGCATCTCCGTGACGGATTCCGGCATAGGGATACCTGAAAGGGAGATATCACGGGTATTCGATCGGTTCTACCGGGTTGACAGGTCGCGGTCACGGAGTACGGGGGGCTCCGGGCTGGGACTCACCATTGCAAAGTACCTGGTGGAGGCCCATGGGGGAACCATTCATGCAGAGAGCATTCCCGGGAAGGGAAGCACCTTCTCCTTTACCATCCCGCATGCAGGGATTAACGGGACAGGTAAAGGGTGAACGGCTCAATCATGAACCCTTCGGTAAACTGCAGCGTCAGCGAGGTATCGTCTACTCCGCTTATCAGGTAGAAATTGTAGATAAGTTCCGTTTCATTCACGAAAAGAATCAGAATGCGACCCTCATAGGTTGTCAGGTGGGTCATGTCCGTGATGACATTCCATGTATCATTGGTGAGGTACCAGAATCCGCTGATTGTTCCAATCTCGGTAACCGCCTCCAGTTTGCTGTCTTCTATAAAGACGAAGCTGTCCTCCACATGGTTTTCCAGCACCATGTCATTGATCTGCCTGAGGTTCCAGCTCCCGTAGAGTTCCCTCTGGGCCTGTGTTTTTTCCTGCCTCGGCACCCGCTTGACTGCTCCCAGGTAGATGGGCCCCGGGATGATATGCGTGAAGGGATTTTCCAGAATGATCCGGTCATCCGCAAAGCCTTCTATACGCAGCGTAAGGGTATCCTCCACCGGATTGCTTGCTTTATAGAGGACCAGGTGGAGATCGTCATCAATTTCCCGGAGAGCCCAGAAATCATCCTCATAGCGGGGTACGCCCTGTGAGACAAAGAACTGGCCGCCGTTGGGGAGGAACTCAAAATAGAGTGCATGGGCAAACTCAACTGCATGCACGTCGTCACCGCTTTCAATCATGAATGCCAGCACTGAATGAGTGAGGAACTCCTCCACCTCCACGCGGGTGAAGGCATCATATGCTGTGACGGAAAATGCTGCAGACAGGAAGATGAGCACAGCGGATGCAGCTATGGAGCATGAACGGATCATACGTAAGCATAGTAAGAAATTACCATTTTAGCAAGTACAAATTATTGAAAATACATTCAGATGAACAGAACAAATCCTCTCTTTCGGTGGGTTGCGCATGCCCCATTATGAAAAAAATATCTGAATAATCAAAAAAATCATTCCCGATAGCTGATAAATTGCGATTCTGCAATGTGTCATGACGTTCGTATAACCAGTCGATTGATCGTATTGAGTGAACGTGCATCCAAAGCATGCAGCTTACGGATAATGCAGCTTCAATGATAATCGTTGCTCCATACCTCTGAAACAAGTCTCTCCTTGATATATGTTTACAGGGCGGCAATCGAAGATGTCGCTTCCGAATCGGGGAACTGGAGAATTGTCTTCCAAATATCTTTACTTTGGGCATGTTCTGTATGATAATTAACCAATATTGTTTCTTAACTTTTGCAGTATTTTAGGTGTTTCTAAGAATCTTTACTATGAGTTTTTTCTTACATTAACAGGAGGTTTATGTATGAAAGGAAAAGGATTTTTTAGATGCACAGCAGTGCTGGTGATGTTCGCGCTATGTATTCCGGCATTGTTGTTTGCTGCAGAGAGGGAGGTTGATCTGGATGCACCGCCCCAGGCGCTTGTTGTGTATGGTGCGCTGCACGAGTATGAGATTTCCAGAATCCTGGACCGGTTTGAGCGGGATACGGGAATTCGCACCGAATTCATTCGCTTAAGTGCGGGAGCACTGGCAGCTCGTGTGATGGCTGAGAAGGCTCGTCCAGGAGGAGATATCTTTCTTGGAGGTCCTTCAGATACCCACGAATCAATTATTCCTGAAGGAGTGCTGAGGCCTTACAAATCTCCAAGCCTGGATGATATTGATCAATTTTTCTATCATCCGGAACATTATTGGTCAGGATTCTATGTCGGTCCCTTGGCATTGGCCATCAACAGGAACCGCTGGAAAGCATCCTTCGGAGATGATCCCTATCCGAAGACATGGGAGGACCTGCTTGATCCCAAGTTCAGGGGCATGATATCCATGGCCTCACCTGCTGCATCCGGCACCGCGTATACCATTGTAGCTACTCAGTTCTTCCGCCTAGGAGAAGAAGCCGGGTGGGAATTCCTGGAGAAACTGCACCCGAACATCGCCCACTATACATCCAGCGGTGCAGCGCCGGTTCAGCAGGCGTCCACCGGAGAAGTGCTTATGGGTATGGCATTCGCACATGACATCATGAAGCCTATGGCGTCAGGGTTTCCGCTTGACCTCGTATTTCCGGAGAACACCGGATGGGAGATTGGAGGGTTGTCAATAATTAATGGCGGTCCCAATCCCAAGGCAGCGGAGATGTTCGTTGACTGGATGCTGAAGCGGGACGCTCAGCAGCTGCATACCGACTTGAGCCTGCGGATATCGACACATCCTGATGTTGCCCTTCCGCCCGGTGCAACGCCTCTTACAGCCTTGAAGCTCGTTGATTATGATGGAGTATGGGCTGGAGCAAACCGGACACGTATTGTTGAAGAATTCAATAACCGGTTCTTCTAGTAAGCGTTAGCGTCAGTACGATTGAGAACCTAGGGCTGTCTTTCAGGGACAGCCCTAGTTGAACCGCTGATCAGACGGTATGCATAGGTGATTACCCATATGGCAACAAACACATTCACAGGAACAACCTTTCGGATCCGCACCATTATTTCAGATCCGACGAAATATTTTGCGATTCTGGCTGCATTATTGTTTATCTTGCTTTTTGTAATTTACCCCACCATTATGGTGATCCTGGAGCCTGCCGCTGATCACTGGGTCCGTTTTTTTTCAACCGCCAGGTACAGGACCATTCTTATGAACAGTTTGGTCATGGCGCTGCTTTCCA
Organism: Spirochaetia bacterium; assembly: GCA_007128345.1. Taxonomy (GTDB): domain Bacteria; phylum Spirochaetota; class Spirochaetia; order PWKH01; family PWKH01; genus SKXS01. The sequence goes on along the minus strand of SKXS01000258.1, from coordinate 5,603 downwards.
CGATGACAGCAACCATTATCGGGTTCTGCTTTTCCTATGCACTGTCCCGGGATGATTTCCCCTTCAAGAAATTCTTCAGGCTTGTCAGTTTCCTGCCACTGGTATCCCCTCCGTTTGTAGCGGGACTATCGCTGATCCTGCTGCTCGGAAGGAGAGGGATCATTACCTATGGACTGCTGGGGCTGGATATATCTATTTACGGGTTGCCTGGCCTGCTTATTGCGCAGACCATTGCGTACTATCCGATAGCAGCGGTGAGTCTCTCGGGAGTTCTGAAAGGAATAGATCCCACGCTTGAGTATGCAGCCCAGGACCTGGGCCAATCAAGGTGGGGAATCTTCCGTACGGTAACCCTTCCATTGGCGATACCGGGCATTGCAAGTGCGGCTCTGCTGGTATCCATGATGGTGCTCAGTGATTTCGGAAATCCCATGGTTATCGGAGGACCGTTCAGGGTGCTTGCGACTGAAGCGTATATGCAGGTAGTCGGGTTATATAACATCAAGATGGGAGCAGTCATCAGCTTCGTTCTGCTGGTTCCCAGCCTTGTGGTATTCATTGTCCAGAGATACTGGCTGAGCAGGCGGCAGTATGTGACAGTACGTGGAAGGGGAGGAGGACTTTCGCAGATCCCCACTTCTGCACCGGTCAAGTGGTTTCTGGTCATATTTCTTGGATGCATTTCACTTTTTGTCATACTTATTTTCATTGTTATCATATGGGGGGCCTTTGCAAAAACCTGGGGGCTTGACTGGTCGCTGACACTGGAAAATTTCCAGTATACCCTCATGGCTCGGACACGTGACATCTGGAACAGCGTGTGGTTTTCAGCTGTTGCGGGAATATGCACAGCAGTGTTTGCCGTTATTTCATCGTATGTGATACACAGGAAGCAGTTTGCTGGACGGCGGGCGCTGGATTTCTTTGTGGTGCTTCCTGCGGCTCTGCCTGGGACTCTCATAGGAATAGCGTATATCGTCACGTTCAACACACCGCCAATCATCCTGACCGGTACAGCCGCAATAATTATTATCAGCTTCATGATCCGGAATATTCCGGTGGGATATCGTTCAAGCCTGAGCGCACTGTATCAGATAGATGAATCAATTGAAGAAAGTGCTGCCGACAGCGGTGCGAACACCTTCATGGTGCTCAAGGATATCATACTTCCGTTGGTAAAGTCCGCGTTTACCGCGACTATTGTGTATACGTTCATACGCTCGATAAACTCAGTTTCAACTGTTATCTTTCTGATCTCCGCGAGAACAAATGTGGCTACTACCTCAATTCTCGGTCTCGCTGAACACGGATACTGGGGACAGGCAGCAGCCATGGCTACGCTGCTGATGGCGATCACACTTTCAGTTCTGGGAATTTTCAGGCTTTTAGGCGGCAAGCGCCTCTTTGATATATAATATGCGGAGGATAGGTGCACCATGAAAAACATTACTTTGAAGCAGGAATATGCTGAAGGCAGGGTAGTCGACCAAGGTTCCGGCGAGACCCATGTTGAGCTGCAGAACCTTGAGAAGCTTTTCGGTGTCAACCATGCGGTTAATAATCTGAACCTGTCTATAGAAAAAGGGGGGTTTACATGTCTCCTAGGGCCGTCTGGATGCGGCAAGACTACTACGCTGCGTATGATTTCAGGGTTTATTGAACCTTCCGGGGGCAACATTCTTATAAGCGGGAAATCCCAGCTGGGAATTCCCCCTCACAAGAGAAACACATCGATTGTTTTTCAGGAATATGCACTGTTCCCCCATATGACTACTCGTCAGAATATTGAGTATGGACTGAAAGTAAAGAAACTGGATGCGAAGATTATCAAGAAGAAAACCGACGACATCATTGAGTTTATGGGCCTCGGGCAAGCTGCTGACAGAGCTCCGAAATTCCTCTCGGGGGGGCAGCAGCAGCGGGTAGCATTAGCCCGTTCACTGGTGATGGAGCCTGAGGTGCTGCTCATGGATGAGCCGTTGAGCAACCTTGACGCAAAGCTGAGGGTCAGGGTGCGTACCGAGATCAAGGAAATACAGAAAAGACTTGGTATTACAACGATCTATGTGACCCATGACCAAGAGGAGGCACTTTCAATTGCCGATCGTATCGCGGTAATGAATGACGGAGTGCTCCAGCAGTACGGTACCCCTTGGAATCTATATTTCAATCCTGCAAACCAGTTTGTGGCGGATTTTATTGGGATTAATAATTTCCTGGATGCTACGGTGCTTTCGGTCACCAAGAAAGATATTCACATCGCTATCGGCGGCCAGAAGCTGACGGTTAAAAATGACGGCTTTCTGGTTGAACCCGAAAGCACGGTAACCATCGGCATTCGCCCTGAGAGCATCACGGTTCAAAGAGCACTAGAGCAGAAGGAGCATTTTGTGAAAGGTGAGATTCGTATTCACCAGTTCCTTGGCTCTCTTGTGCGTTACTGGATTGATTTCGAAGGATTTGAAGTGATGGTGGATGACCATGCCCCTGCAGGCACCGGCATCCTTCCCCCTGGTCCTGTGTTTATGGAATTCAAAACTATCGGAATGCAGTTCTTCAAAAAATAATGCATGAATCCGGCCCAGAAGCGTGCATCGTATCAGGGCCGGTGTATCTGTAAATCTAATCCTTCATTCTCTCCCGCACCATTTCCGGAGTTCCCGTAAAGGGACCGGGGGTCTCCATTTTGATGCTCACCAGGGCAGCCGCATAATCCAGTGACTCCTGGATCCCCTCAGTGAGACGCTTGGTCAAGTATGCGGCAAAGGTGGTGTCTCCCCGTCCGGTCCTTCCTGACAGGTTTTGGGGCTTAAGCGGCGAAGTGTATATCTTCCCGGAGTCGGCAACAACCACCTCCTTGTTGTGGGTGACCATCACTTCATCAGCACCCCAGGATACCAGGTCACGTGCCGCTTCATAGAGGTCGCTCTTGCCTGTAAGGAATTCCGCTTCTGCCGCATCGGTCTTGAAGTAGGTGATGTAGGGGAGAAGTTCCTTCTTCCGTTTCCAGTCCCTGTAGTCCATGCCGCCCCCGGGCAACTCGGTTCTCAGGATGCCCTGGGCATCTATAGCTACCCTGCCGCGCTGGGAGAGGGGTATGATCAGATCATCGGGAATTTCTCCGACAAAGAGTCCCGCAAGGTGGAATATCCGTACAGCAGGATTGGGTATTTCGTCGAGTGAAAAGGCTTCTGCCCGTGATAGGAGTGTCACGGTGCGCCGCTCCCGGTCTTCGGTGTGGTAGACATTCTCTATGGAGGTGGTACGGGAGGATTCTATCACCACCAGATCGCTGCCGCTTTTGGTTATGATGTCCACTTCCTTGCGATCATCGGGATGCGCCTTGGTCACCACAAGCACCGAAGCTCCTGACCGGGCTGCTGATGCCGACGAATAGATGACCGGACCTCCCAGGATGTGCTGGGTATCACCTTGAAAGATGATGATGTCCTTTGATACATGGCCGATCATAAGAATGTCATAGAATGGATTCATATGGGGTACCTCGCTTACTGTTATGCATATACTATAATAAAAAAAGAAAATTTGCAATCATTAATACAATATGTAACTATGTTTGCATATGACGCGTTCCAACCTTCAGGACCGGAGAAATGATGCTCACCTGTTTGACTGCAGTATACAATGTGTACTACTATGGGGCTACCGGCTGAGGAGGGTATCCATGGAGAATCGTGTTGTACTGACTGCCCGTGACCTTGATGGGTTTTTAAGCGACCAGGACATGAAGCATATTGAGCTTATGCACACCTACTACAATGAGGCAATCAAGCTGTTCAGGATACTGTCTGCCACCACCTATGAGCACCGCATTACCCAGGCTAAGCGTGAGATGATAGATCTCTACGACCGTATGGGTAAGCATATGATTGAGATGATCGGCTCCGAACAGTCCATTCATGTCTATTCGTTCAACACTCCCCGGGAGAGTCATGGTGAGGCTTCCCGTCTCATAGCAAAGCTCAGGGATCCCCGCACTGAGCATCACGAGTTCGTGTACTACATCCAGCGGGCCTATGAGCTGCTGTTCAATCTCACCTTCATGGAGCATCCCCAGCAGAAGAAGAACTACTTGATTACCGAAACGCCGGTGAAGATGCCGATCCAGAATTTTGCCGTGCACAAGATTCCCGATGTTGACGAGCTGATTGAACACACAGTCATGTGCGTAATGCTCAGGGGAGCGCTGCTGCCCTCAATGATCATGAGCAAGGAGATTCAGGAGTACTCTTCAACCCGTTTTGTTCCCCCCTTTGCGCTGTTCAAGATACAGCGCGACGATTCCAAGAAAGAGTCCAATATGGAGTACATACTTGATCTGGACAGGTCCTATTTCAACCTTGAAGCCCTTGACGGCAAGGATCTGGTATTCGCCGATCCCATGAATGCCACCGGGGGGAGCCTGGTCACCATCGTCACCTACCTGACAAGCCAGGGGGTGAAGCCCAGGTCGGTTAAGTTCGTTAATGTGATATCCGCACTTAAGGGCTCCCTCAGGATAGTGAGGGCTATTGAGCATGCCGAGGTCTTTACGCTTTGGATGGACCCGGTGCTCAACGAGCAGGCGTACATTCTGCCCGGGCTGGGGGATGCGGGAGACCGGATCAACGGTCCGGACATAGATGAAAGCCCGAGGAACATCATCCAGCTGGTGGCTGACTACGGGTCCACCATAGCCAACCTGTATCGTGACCAGATACGCAAGATGGAAGAGACCGTCCTCGGTCTGTAAGGGAGGAGTTCATGCGAAGGTCTGTGCTGCTGCTGGCGGTCATATGCATCGTTATCAGTTCTTTGGGCTGCGCTACCGCTGCGCTGTCTCCCCGGGAACAGGAGCTTGCCCGTACATATTATAACCTGGGAAATACCTATGAACGTCTCGGGGAGTACCAGTCGGCCGTCTCCGCCTACAAGCGTGCACTTGAAATTGATCCCCTGTTTCATGAGGCATCCTACAACCTCGCCGTAGTGCTCTGCCTGCGTGAATCCTATGCCGAATCCCAGCGGCAGTTCCGCTCACTGCTTACCTATGACCCTGACAACACCAAGGTGCTCAGCGCGCTCGCCTGGTGCTTCAAGAAGGACCGCCAGGCTCCTCAGGCTCTGGAGGTCTACCGGCAGATTGCCGAAATCGACCCTGGGGATGTAACAAGCCGCACGCACATGATTTACCTGCTGCTTGACCTGGAGCACTTTGAACAGGCATCTGACGCACTGATGGATCTCATTGAGTTCGCCGGGCCAGACGTGGAGCTGCTCTATCTGCTTTATACTGCCGAGGAGGCCCGTGAAGAGGGAAGCGGTATGCAGTGGCTCGAAGCTGCTTGGCAGCGCGACCCTGCTGACGAACGGACTGCCGCCGCACTGCTGGGTTATGCCGTTGAACAGGGCAGGGAGGAGCAGGCGCGCACGATAGCGTCCTCATTGCTTGATGTTCCCCCAGATTGGGAGCAGATGGAATCCTATGGAGATGAGCTTGTACTTGAGCTTTTACGGTATGTTGCAGAATATGGGGAGCAAGAGGATGCGGCTTTTCTGTTTGCGCAGGCAACAGCTTCGCAGCGCTTCTCGTATGAGGATCT
>SKXS01000146.1 GCA_007128345.1 Spirochaetia bacterium | reverse complement strand
TTGGAATACATAGTGAAGTATCGTATACGAGGGGGGGCCTGCAGCTTGGGGGATATGTAGATCTGAGAATGCCTCAGGTTACTGAGAGTGCTCTTGGCATAGAGACATCGTATAAAGCCGGCAACATTGCACTAGCTGCCGGTTTTTCCACATATCCCTACGATCTGTTATCGCAGGATGCCCGATACTATATACATGCTGCATACCAGGCTGGCATAGCTGAATTAATCGGAGGCTTCTACGGTACCGTGCAAACGCCAACTGCATATACTATGGAAATTGCTCTGCCGCTGTTCTAACATGCTCTTTTCTCCTACGAAATGACTTTCCGGCGTATGTGCATGGGATCGAACCATATGCGGCTAAAAAAATCAGCACCCCACAAGCCCTCAAGCTGCAGGTTAATTGGGTTTGGAAGTAACCCCGAATCAAGGAAGATCCAAATGTATGAGATGCATTATTCGTTCACCGGCAACCTGTGCAAAGAAACTAAGTGGCAGAAGATGCCATGCACAAGTCACCCACGGAAGTGACTCATGTAATGAATCGGCAAAGGTGAGATTGATCCCATTATATGATAAAATCGGTTGAAGGATACACAAGCCTTCTCAGGAAATATCATACAGCCCTTACCGTATGATCACTTTTGCTGAAATTAGCTTGTAATGATTGTTTCGCTTAGCTGCAGATATATGTAAGCGGCTGACGGGAGTCGAACCCGCTTCTCAAGCTTGGGAAGCTTGGGTAATACCGTTATACGACAGCCGCTGGTATGGGGATACTATAGCTGAAAATGAAATTAACATCAATGCTAAAAAGATTATCCCAGGCGGGATCCGAGGATCTCCGGGTTGCCGTTCAGGAAGGATATCCAGTCCATCTCCTTCCGTGAAGCCAGCTGCAGCCGTTTGATGCGCAGAGCTCCCGAGCCGGCTGCAACCATGATTCCCCCCTCCTTGGCAAAGACGTTTCCGGGAGGAAAGTCGATGAGCCCATCTATCGGTTCAGCCTGGGTAATGGTGAGCTTCATCCCCTTGAAGCAGGTATAGGCTCCCGGCCAGGGTATGTATGCCCGTACCTGCCTGTCGATGGAACATGCATCAGACTCCCAAATGATGCGCCCGTGTTCTTTCTCTATCTGACGGCAGTAGGTGGCATCTTCATGATGCTGCGGGGTTGGAGCAGCCTTCCCCGCTTCCATGAGATCAAGGGCTTCAGCCAGCAGGGATGCCCCCTCAAGAGCGCACCGGTCAGTGAGTTCCAGGGCATGCTCCCGCCCGCTGAGGGGAAAGCGCCTCTGCAATATGATATCCCCGGCATCGCATTCCAGAGAGAGGGTCTGGATGGTGATTCCCGTCTCCTCTTCACCATTGAGGATCACCGACGAGATCGGTGAACTCCCCCGGTACTTAGGCAAAAGCGACGGATGTACATTGATCCCTCCCAAGGGAAAGAGGGAGAGGAACTTCGGGCCGAAAATCCTGCCGTAGGCATACACCACCAGGATATCCGCCTGCAGCTGAGCCGCAGCTTCTCTGGCTTCTCTTCCGGTACGCGCATGCTGGATTACGGGTATGCCGAGTTCCTGTGCCGCCAGCTTGACCGGCGGAGGAGTCAGCTTCTTTCCCCTCCCCTTCCGGGTATCCGGGGCAGTGAGCACTCCCCTCACTTCATGGGTTTGAGCGACTGCCTGCAGCGAAGGAACCGCTATGCTCGGGGTGCCCGCAAAGAGCACCTTCATTTCCTGTACCTTTTTTTGTACATCCTGAGGACCCGTTCCCGCTTTGTCTCGGGAAGCCGATCCACAAAGAGCACCCCCTTGAGGTGATCATGCTCGTGCTGGATCACCCGCGCAAGGAGTCCGCTGGCATCAACGGTAAACCGTTTGCCCTCCTCAGTATACGCCTGTACTCTCACCCGGTCAGGCCTGATGACATCAGCATATATCCCGGGAACGCTCAGGCATCCCTCCTCATAGGGAGACTGCTCCAGTGAGGTCTCTATAATTTCCGGGTTAACAAATACCCGAGGTATGCCGTCGGCAAGCTGCACCACGAAGACGTTCTTCAGTACTCCCACCTGGGGAGCTGCAAGGCCGATGCCTTCCCCCCGCTTCATGACCATAAACATCTCGCTGGTCAGGCGCTTGAGCTCCGGTCCAAATTCTGTTACATCGGAAGCCTGCTCCCGCAGTACATCAGCTCCCAGCGTCTTAATCTCGTACATATCCCTATGATACTGGTAAATGCTGCAGCGGGTCAATAAAATCCACCGGTTTCCTACATGAGCGACAGCGGATCGACATCGACCTCCAGATAGAGCCCGGAGTGAAGTGAGATGCGCTGCTTCACGTAGCTCAGCAGAAGCACCAGAGGCTTGATTTCCTGAGAGCGGAGGATGATCTGGTAGCGCCAGTTACCTGCAATCCGCTCCACCGGGCAGCTTGACGGACCCAGCAGTTCCACTGCGGCCAGCGAAGCATTGCGGGCTATGCATTGAACGATCAGCTGGCGTGCTGTTTCTACACCTGAGCTTGCCCGTGCCTGGTCCTTCCCCCGTACCACCAGCCTTCCCATGCGTGAGAAGGGAGGAAACTTCAGTTCCCTGCGTATCTCCAGTTCCTGGCTGTAGAACCCCTCCAGGTCCCTTGCTACCGCACAGGATATGGCGGGGTTGTCAGGCCGGTAGGTCTGGATGATGACCTTTCCTGCAGAACTGAACCGTCCCGCACGTCCAGATACCTGGGTAATGAGAGAGAACGTCCGCTCCAGTGAACGGAAATCGGGAATCCTGAGCGTGCTGTCGGCAAGCACGATGCCTACAAGCTCCACATTGGGGAAATTGAGCCCCTTGGCAACCATCTGGGTTCCCAGCAGGATATCAACCTTGCCCGTACGGACATCATCAAGGGTCTCCTTCAGGTGGCTGCGCTTACGGGCAGTATCGGTATCAAGTCTGGCTACCCTGGCCGAGGGAAAACAGCGCTTCACCTCAGACTCCACCATCTCCGTTCCGAAGCCCGAGTAGCCCACATCCAGGGACCCGCAGGTCGGACAGGAGGCGGGCGGTTTCTGTCTGTACCCGCAGTAGTGGCACTGCATGGTTCCCTTTGACCGGTGGTAGGTCAGTGATACTGAGCAGCTTGAACACTGCATCTCGTAGCCGCAGCTGCGGCAATGGAAAAAGTAGCTGAATCCCCGGCGGTTGAGGAACAAAATCACCTGCTTGCCCCTGGCCAGGGTATGTTCCATCTCCTGGAAAAGCCGGTCAGAGAGAGGCCCCTCATGTACCGTGAGATCAACTACCTCCATCTCGGGCATGGTGCCCCCGGAGACCCTTTCAGGAAGGTTAAGCCGCATCATGCGGCCCTGGTTCATGAGGTGCCATGCTTCCAAAGACGGGGTCGCGCTTCCCATGACCAGCACGCTCCCAGAGTCCATCACCCGCTTCAAGGCTATCTGCCGGGCATGATATCTGGGATGTGAACCCGATTTGTATGACTGCTCGTGCTCCTCATCCATGATGATCATTCCCAGCTTAGGTACAGGCGCAAACACCGCACTGCGTGCCCCAATGACCAGGTCCACCTCTCCAGATGCTATACGCTTCCACTCCCGCAGCCGCTGAGACGGGGTAAGGGCTGAATGGATCACCGCGGTAGCCCCTGAAAACCGCTTTGCAGCAGCGTCGGCTATTTGGTGCGAAAGAGATATCTCGGGAACCAGATAGATCACCGAGCCTCCCGCCGCTATGGTCTCCTCAGCACACCGGAAGAATACTTCAGTCTTGCCGCTTCCGGTGACTCCGAAGAGATAGTACATTGAAGCTTTCCTGCCGCTGATCACTTCCAGGGCCTCTTTCTGGGAAACCGAGAGGATAATGTTGTCGGGTTCAGACAGGTCGCCTTCATCCGAAATAAGTGCGTCCTGGTCGCGTCTTCCCGAGGGAAGCATGGCGGCAAGCGCTTCACCCAGGGAACAGGCGTAGAAACGGCTCATCCACCTCGCCAGTGCGATTTCACTGCTTCCGAACAGCGGGTGCACATCAAGGGAACGTACAATCTGCTTAAGCGAGAATGTTCCCTTCGGGGGCTCCCCGCTCACCGCTATGATGTATCCGGTCCTGTTCCGGGAACCGACCGGTGCAATGACCCTGCATCCGATCTCGCAGGCCAGGTCTTCAGGTACTTCATAGGTGAATGCTTTATCCAGCGGAAGGCTGAAGACCACGTCAGCGTACATAGGTCTCAGGCTCCCGGTGCGTACAGCGACTGCAGCAGCTTCAGATCATCCCATACCGGCCTGCGGTATTCAGGGTTCCGCAGCACTGCACTGGGATGGTAGGTCACAACAAGCGGGATTCCCTCAAACTGGTATGCGGTCCCCCTGAGTCTTCCCATAGCAGTCTCAGTGTCTAAAAGAATCTGAGAGGCAATACGTCCCACGCACAGGATGGTCTTTGGCCTGACGCAGGCTATCTGCTCCTTGAGATATGGAATGCACGCCTGCTGCTCTTCCGGGTAGGCATCCCGGTTTCCCGGCGGTCTGCACTTAATGATGTTCCCGATGAAGGTATCGGCGCCCCTGGTGAGCCCTAGTGCCGCAAGCCATTTGTCGAGATACTTCCCTGCTGCCCCGACAAAAGGAAGGCCCTGACGGTCCTCCTCAGCTCCCGGAGCCTCACCAATAACCATGACCAACGGGTCAAGCACACCGTACCCAGGTACGGCCTTCTTGCGTGCTGAGGCAAGGGGGCACCGCATGCATGTCAAGACTTCATCTGCAATTTTTCGGACCGCAGCTTCCCGTGAAGGAGGCTGTGCTTCAACCTGCACTCCTTTGGGCCGTCTGCCCGAAAGCAGTTCCATAGCATCTGTGATGATCTCCCTGAACTGATCCTTTTCCGGAATGCTTCGGTTACCCATAGCTCACCTCCCATAAGTAGAGCCCGTGTGCAGGAGCTGTTATCCCTGCACGACAGCGGTCCTTCGATGCCAGAATATCAGCCATGGCGCTGCCCGGCGCACCGGAGGCTTCAAGCTCTATCATGGTGCCCACCAGGGACCGCACCATTTTCCACAGGAATGCGTTTCCCCTGATCATGAACACCAGGTGAGTTCCCATGGGGTACCAGATTGCTGCTTCTATCCTGCGCAGCCGGGTTTCGCTGGAATCACCTGCAGCACAGCAGGCCGTAAAGTCGCGGGTGCCGATGATCTCGCGGGCATAGCTGTTCAGCAGGGACACCGAAGGGCATCGATCCATAAACCAGGCCCGGGTGGAGGTATCGCTTCGCAGCAGCCTGTTCCATGTGACGATATACCGGTACTCACGGGAGACTGCGTCATATCTCGCATGAAATGTTCCAGGGACCTCCCTGCTCGCAATGATACGGACATCCCGGGGGAGCAGCCCGTTGAGAGCCGGGACAAATTTCTCAGGGGAGACTGAATCAAGATCCGTGGTAAAGTGCGCTTTCTGCCGCCGCGCATGGACCCCGGAGTCGGTCCTGCCCGCTGCTGTGGCACGCACCGGGCGGCGGTGCATGACTTCCAATGCGCGCTCCAGTTCGCCCTGCACGGTGCGCTCATGTTTCTGGACCTGCCATCCCGCAAAATCAGATCCGTCATACGAGAGCGTAAGGAGCATCTTCCGTTCCATCAGCGGTGATCCCCTTCAATGATCACCACAGCTGATGCATAGTGGCGTTCATGGGAGAGCGAGAGGTGCACCCTCGTTCCGCCCGATGACCGGAACAGCTCCAGGGCTTTCCCCTCCAGGACCAGGTCGGGCTTTCCCCCGTCACGGTGAACCACCCGTACGTCCTTCAGGCTGAACCCCCGCAATCCGACCCCCAGGGCTTTCCCCAGGGCTTCCTTGGCGGCAAATCTGGCGGCAGCAAGGACTGCCGTGAGCTCACCGGAAGAAGTCACATAGGCAAATTCATCAGGATGCAAAATGCGCGACAGAAAACCTTCTGCAGTATCCATCCGTGCCACTTCAACAATATCGATTCCTATGCCGATAATCACAAACCGCCTCCCGATGCCTCAGCAAGCTCAATGGTTATGCGTTTGGGAGAAAAGTTCACCTCCAGAGGTGTTATATGCTGCAGCGTATGTATATCCCGGAGCTTCATATATGCTGAGTAGGTTCCCGGTCCCTGCGCATGACTGAAGTCAGCTGTGATGCGCAGCTGGTCAGGAAACACCTTGTAGATCTCCTCAAGGGGACCACGAAGGGTTACCAGCACTTCACGGTCCACGTTTACTGCAAGCTCAAGGTGCCGCGGTATAATCAGTTCCGCCTCACTGAGCAGCTGTCGCTCATCCATACCCATAGTACCTGAGAGGTAGAAAAGGAACATGGCAATAATCAGTGACAGGACTTTGACCGGCCAGTTCCTGACCAGTGACTGGAGCAGTTTACTCAGCTTCATCAAGCACCTCCTCCGCATCTTCCTGGTTGATGTCCTGGTAGTTGAGCAGTGCAATCAGGCTTCTGCGGATGGCGTCCAAAGAGAGCTCGTAGTAGAGGTTTGCGTTGTATGCCAGGGACATGCTTCCGGTTTCCTCCGATACCACCAGGACAACCGCATCGGTCTCTTCGGCCATTCCCAGTGCGGCGCGGTGTCTTGATCCGAAGCTTTTGCGTATATCTGCCTGCTCGCTGATGGGAAGAAAGCATCCCGCAGTGGTGATCCTCCCGTCCTGGATGATTACCGCACCGTCATGGAGGGGGGTGTCATGCCCGAACATTGACCGCAGGAGAGATCCGGAAATCTCAGCATTGATGCGGGTGCCTGAATCAATTACGCCTCTGGTGGGAATCTTACGGGGGAACACCACCAGAGCTCCCCTGCCCTTATTGGAGAGATCCTGCATAGCGCCGAGTACGACATCTATCTGCTCGGCGCTGGTCTTGCTCCCCATGCCGAAGAACCTGCTAGAGCGCATCCCGATGCGGGTAAATGCCCTCCTGAGTTCAGGCTGGTAGATGATCGCCAGCACCACGATGATGATGGGAGTCGCGTGACGGTAGAGCCAAAGCAAAGTCCTCAGCTGCAGGAAGTAGGCCGCCGCATACAAACTGCCCATGAAGATGAGCACCCTGACGAGCTCAACCGCCCTTGTCTGGGCAATGAGCAGGTAAACCCGGTAGAGTATATAGGCGATAATGAGGATATCGGCGACGGGTCGAATGATGTCCCACGCAGTTCCGGTCATGCTCAGCCATTCCATGCAGTGCTCCTCGTTTATTGCTTCGTATTATAGAATGGAGCCGGGATTATCACAAGAGCGGAGAGAAAATCCTGCAGACGGAGTTCCTCAGCTGTCTGGGAAGGCTGACTGTACGGTAGAGCTCCTTGGTCATCTCAGTGCACTGCTCCATATCGCGGGCAAACTGGTCAGCAAACGTCTTCCCCATCACCTCATCGAAGAAGACCGCATTCACCTCATAGTCCAGAAAGAAGCTCCGCACATCCATGTTGCAGCTGCCCGTGGTGACGATCAGATCATCCACCGCAACTACCTTGGAGTGGAAGAACCCGCCGGTGTACAGGTAGATCTTTACTCCAGCCTCCAGCAGCGACGGGAAGTAGGTCTGGGCTGCCCAGAAGGGGATATGCTTGTCAGGAAGTCCGGCCATCATAAGCCGGACGTCAATACCGCTGAGCGCCGCAGTCTCCAGGGCGGTCTTTATTCCGTCATCCGGCACGAAGTAGGGACTCTGGATGAGCACCGTACGGTCGGCATTTGCGATGATGCTGAAGTAGAGATGCTGGACGGAGTACCAGGTGGAATCCGGTCCGCTGCATATGATCTGCGCAGGCAGGTAACGAAACTCCTCTTCAGGCACATCCGTCTCCTGCAGTGAAAAGTAGCGGTGCAGCTTGTCCACCTTGCCTCCGCTGTTGATCCAGTCCGCCAGAAAGGTGGACTGCAGCAGTGCGGTCGATTCCCCGGTGAAGCGCAGATGGGTATCCCGCCAGTGGCTGAACCGGGTCCCCCCGTCCAGATACTCCCTGCCGATGTTCATGCCGCCCATATAGGCAATTGTACCGTCTATGACGGCAATCTTGCGGTGGTTGCTGTAGTTGATCAGCCAGGCACCTATGATGTTCTTCGGGTTGAGAAACGTGCGCACCTCGACTCCGGCCTCCTGCAGCTCCCTCCTCCCGCGCGGCGAGAGGGTGAACATGGAACCGAATCCGTCAACAAGCAGGCGGACCTCCACTCCTTCACTTACTTTCTGCGCCAGGATCGTGTAGAGTTCGTAGCCCACCTCGTCATCCCGGTAGATGAAGTACTCAAGGTGGATGGACTCCCTGGCTGCCCTGAGGTCCTTAAACAGGCGGTCAAAGCACTGTTCCCCGCTGAAGAACACCTCCACCTCGTTATGGACAGTGATCAGCGCGTTGCTGTTGAAGAGATTCATGTGGAGGGTCTTCACCACATCGCTGTCAAGCCTTGCATGCTCCTTGGCTATGTACTGCTGCTGGTGGTCCAAAGCCGGCTTGAGATACCGGCCGAAGAGCTCTTCAGGACGCTGTTCAACAATTTTCCTCCGCTTCCAGTTCACCCCGCTGAAAAGATAAAACGCTGCGCCCACAAAGGGGAGCAGAAAGAGGGTGAGAATCCAGGCGATGGCTGACTGGGGTATCTTGTTGTCAAGGAGAATCTGTATAGTGAGAAAAAGCGCTATAACCAGGTGCAGGATGAAACCTACGGTTGTACTGGATATCTGGCCCGTACCGAAAGAGATGAACATAGAAACCTCTGTGCGGATCTAGGCATCAGTCCAGCCTCTACTCCGCTCGACCGCCTTCTTCCACATACGAAGCTTCTCCTTACGGGTCTCTTCGTCCATATCCGGCTCCCACCTCGTATCCTCTTTCCATAACGAGGCTAGATCGTCCAGAGAGTTCCAGAATCCTACGGACAATCCTGCGGCGTATGCAGCCCCTAAGGCGGTGGTTTCACGGATGACCGGCCTGATGACCGGCACTTGGAGGATGTCGGACTGGAACTTCATCAGGACATCGCTCTTAGACATGCCGCCGTCCACCTTCAGTTCCTCGATGGGAACGCCTGAATCCTTCTCCATGGCATCAAAGATATCCCTGGTCTGGTACGCAGTCGCTTCCAGGACCGCCCTTGCCAGATGTCCGGCTTTGGCGTATCCCGTGAGTCCGGTTATGGTGCCCCGGGCACTGGAATCCCAGTAGGGGGCAAAAAGGCCGGAAAATGCAGGCACAAAATAGACTCCGCCGTTGTCATCCACAGATTCAGCCATCCGGTCAATTTCAGGTGCGCTGTCCACCAGTCCGATGCTGTCCCGCATCCACTGCACCAGGGATCCCGAAACGGCGATGGAGCCCTCAAGGGCATACACAGGCGCATCGCTGCCGCTGCGGTACGCCGGAGTGGTAAGCAGTCCGTGGCGGGATACGCTCAATCGCTCTCCTGTATTGACCAGGAGGAAGCAGCCGGTCCCGTAGGTATTCTTCCCCTGCCCCCGACTGAAGCATGCCTGCCCGAAAAGGGCTGCCTGCTGGTCTCCAAGAATGCCGCAGAGAGGGATTTCAGCCTTGAATGGTCCTTCCTTGGTGGTCTTCCCGTAGCTGTCATGAAATGATGACCGTATTTCCGGGAGGCATGAGACCTCCGCACCGAAGTACTCTACCAGTCCCTGGTCCCACTGGAACTTTTCGATATCCATCATGAGGTATCGCGAGGCATTGGTCACATCGGTCACAAAGACCCCTCCGTCCACTCCGCCGGTGAGGTTCCAGATCAGCCAGGAGTCAATTGTGCCGATATATGCCTTTCCTTGCGTTACGGCATGTGAGATTCCCTCCACATGGTCAACCATCCATCTGATCTTTGACCCGGAAAAGTAGGGGCTCAATGGCAGGCCGGTGGATTCCCTCAGCTGATCAATGCCGCCGTTACTGATGCGGGAATCAATGAAGTCAGATCCCCGCAGGTCCTGCCACACGATGGCATGGTGCAGGGGTTTACCCGTCGCGGGGTCCCAGACAACAATGGTCTCGCGCTGGTTGGTGATGCCGATGCCTGCGATCTCATCAGGCCTGATGCCCGACTCCCTGATGACGTTCATGATGACCGTTTGGGTCTTCTCCCAGATCTCCACGGCATCGTGCTCCACCCACCCCGGTTTCGGGTAGCGCTGACGATGTTCAAGCTGAGATGACGCGACGCTGACTCCCTGTTCGTCAAACAGCATAAATCTCGTGCTGGTGGTTCCCTGGTCGATTGATCCGATGTACATCTGTCTACTCCTTGGCATACTAAAAAAGCGTGTGAGTTACGAACGTTAAGCAATTATAAACGAGATCGGGAAAAAATACAAACTTTCTCGGGAAGACCCCCTTTCAACACCAGCCGGCTCAGCGTATACTTTCATATGTGAATACCCCCAATATCATGAAGGAGAAGCGTGACCTGAGAAATGACATGCAGGTGCAGCTCAGTATGCTGTCCAGTGAAACCAGGCAGCAGAAAAGCCGGCAGCTCTTCAGGAAAGTCCTCGCCTACCCCGTCTGGAAGCGGGCAAGTCTCATCCTTGTCCATGTATCCATGGATACTGAACCTGATACGTTTCCCATTATCGTGCAGGCTCTTCAGGAGGGGAAGCTTACGGCACTTCCTCGGGTCTCCGGTAGTTCAATGGAATTCCACGTGCTCCCGCCGGGAAACAAGAACCGTTCGGAGATCATGGAACTGCTGGAGCCCCACAAGTACGGATTCTCCCAACCCCTTGCGTCACTGCCTGTCATCAGGCCTTCAGGACATCTGGTAAGCCTCATGCTCGTGCCGGGAGTTGCCTTTGACACCCAGGGGAACCGCCTCGGCAGGGGAAAGGGGTACTACGACCGATATATTGATACCTATGAGGCATTCCTGCACACCCTGGGCATCTGCTTCCAGGAGCAGGTGGTGGCACAGGTATCTGCACATAGTTCTGATAAACGAGTACGGGCGCTGATCAGTGACTCCGGAATTTTGTATCAAAAAACGCAGCAAAATGCTGGCCAGCCATCAGGTTGATGAAATTCAGGCACTCCTCTTCCCGTTCATCGCTGAAGTCGATCTGCGACGCATGACGAATGAGTTCTCTCCGAACAGTTTTGTGCTTTACAAACCGCATGATTGACGCGAGGGTCTTTAGGTACTCAACCTGGCGCAGGGGAGAGCTGCCGATGACGAACAGCAGGTGCACCAGTTCACCATCGGGTGACCGGAAATCCACGCCCTTCGCAGAAATACCCAGGGCAACCTTGACCCGGTCAATATCGCGCATCTTTCCGTGGGCGATGGCAACCCCGCGGCCGATGCCGGTAGTCTCTATCTGCTCACGCCTGACCACAGCATCAATGAAGCGGTCCTTGTCATCCAGACTGAAAAAGACCGGACAGCTGTAGACCACTTCACGGATTGCGTCAAATTTTTCTGTTTCATGTATGCAGCATATTACATCATGATAGTCAGTCACATCATTTCCTACCAATGCTCCAGTATACAAAATCCGCAGAAGTTATGCAATTCATCAGTCTCCAGACTCCGATGCCAGCAGCGCATTAATGGAAGCCGCGGCCTTTCTCCCCTGCCCCATAGCCAGGATGACCGTCGCTGCTCCGAGGACGATGTCGCCTCCTGCGTAGATACGGTCGATGGAGGTGCTGCAGTCATCATTGATGATGATGTTGCCCCACTTGTTTGTGGCCAGTCCTTCGGTGGTCTTCTCAAGCAGCGGATTGGAATCATTTCCAATGGATACAATCACGGTATCCACGGGCAGTTCCCGCTCGCTCCCCTCTATGGCTATCGGCCTCCGCCTGCCGGAGTCATCGGGTTCACCCAGCTTGTAGGAGAGCACTTCCATGGCCCGGACCTGCTGTTTCTCGTTGCCAAGGATACGCTTGGGGCTCTGGAGCAGAAGAAACTCCACCCCCTCCTCCTTGGCATGGGCTACCTCTTCAACCCGCGCGGGCATCTCCTTCTCGGTCCGGCGGTATACCACATAGACCTTTTCTGCTCCGAGGCGCACAGCGGTGCGTGCGGCGTCCATGGCGACGTTCCCGCCCCCCAGCACCCCCACCACCCGTGAAACGAAGATGGGGGTATGGGCATGTTCCCGGTTATAGGCTTTCATGAGGTTGCTACGGGTGAGGTACTCATTAGCGCTCAGCACCCCGATGAGGTTTTCTCCCTCTATGTGCATGAACTTAGGCAGCCCTGCGCCTGACCCGATAAAGACCGCATTATAGCCGTCCTTGTCTATCAGATCGCGCAGCTTCCGGGTGCGCCCAACCAGGAAATTGGTCTTAATCTCCACACCCATCTGCTTCAGGTTGTTGATTTCGTACTCAACAATTGCCTTGGGCAGCCTGAACTCAGGTATCCCGTAGACCATCACGCCGCCGGGTTTGTGGAACGCTTCAAATATGGTGACCTCATGGCCGGCCTTCCTGATGTCGGCAGCTGCGGTGATGCCCGCAGGCCCCGATCCTACAATAGCGACACGCTTTCCGGTGGGGGAAGCAACTTCAGGCATGATCGGATTGCCGCCATGCAGCTCCACATCCGCCACATACCGCTCAATGCGGCCGATGGATACCGCCTTGTTCACATCCTTCAGCATCTTGCCCACTGTGCAGAATTCCTGGCACTGGGTCTCCTGCGGGCAGACACGCCCGCATATGGCGGGGAGAAGACTGCTCTCCTTGATCACCGCAAGGGATTCGGCAAATTTCCCGTCCTCTGCATGCTTAATGAACCTGGGTATGTCTATCTCCACCGGACACCCCTTTATGCACGGGGCATTCTTGCACTGGAGGCACCGCATGGATTCAAGCCGCACCTGGGCCTCCGTATAGCCCCGGGCAACTTCATTCATGTTCCCTATCCTCTTCTGAGCATCCTGGGCAGGCATCTCCTGAGGCGGGATCGCCGCCCGCTCACGGGGCTTGAGGGTCTTGCCTTCCAGTTCCATCATCAGCTTCTTTGCTTCAGCATCAAGGTGCTTCAAGTCATGCATTGCCGTGGTCCTCCTCAAGTGCTAAATCAAGATGACAGGCATGATGATCGGCTTCCTCTTCACGTGTATAGGTTCCCAGTCTGAGCATCATGTTGTCAAAATCCACCAGGTGGCCGTCAAATTCAGGGCCGTCCACACAGACGAACTTTGTCTCCCCCCCGACGGTAACCCGGCAGCCGCCGCACATGCCTGTCCCGTCAATCATAATGGTGTTCAGGGAAACCAGGGTATGGACTCCAAAGGGTCTGGTGGTTTCAGCACAGAACTTCATCATGATGGGGGGGCCGATTGCAACCGCAAGATCAGGATTCCAGGTCTCGCACACCTCTTTGAGCGGTCCGGTGACCAGGGCTTTCCTCCCGTAGGACCCGTCATCCGTACAGACGATGAGCTTGTCGGCAATCCTGCCCATCTCCTCTTCGAATATGACGAGCTTCCGGTTCCTGGCCCCGATAATGATAGTCACCTCATTACCGGCCTCCTTCATCGCCTTTGCTATGGGATGCAGGGGAGCAACACCTATCCCTCCGCCCACACAGACCACCTTGCCGTACTTCCTGATATCCGTAGGATGTCCCAGGGGACCGAGCAGATTTTCTATGGCATCACCGGTCTCCATGGCGGCCAGCCGGTGGCTGGTATTGCCTACGGTCTGGAATATGATGGTGATCGATCCTTCCTCCGGGTCCGCATCCGCAATGGTCAAGGGGATCCGTTCTCCAAAGTCAGTATCAAGCTGCAGAATAATGAACTGTCCGGGCTGACGTTCCTGCGCAATGAGGGGCGCCTCTATCTTCATGAGGAACACCTCATCCGACAGCTGCCGCTTTGCGAGTATCCTGTTCATGAGCAAAACCTCCGCATATGAATCACTGAACCGCCCCTATTGTTACGTGTATGCAGGGTGGAAGTCAATGACCCTTTTCTGGTATAGTAGCGACATGGTAAAAAAAAGCGTAACCGTAGGCAACCGCAACGGCATTCATGTCCGTCCGTCGCGGTTCATCGCTCAGACTATGGACGGAACCCGGGATGCAGTCTCACTGGAAGCCAACGGCATATCCATCACGTCTCTGAGCATGATCAACATCCTGACATTGGGACTGAAGCACGGGGATACCTGTATCATCACCATAGAAGGAGATGATGCCCTGCATACCATGGAAAAGATTGAATCCCTGATGACCAGGGAATATGATTTTTCCTCCTCCATATAAGCAGGAGGAGAGCACATATGCCGAGGAGGCTGCCTATGATACGGACCGGCAGTGAAATGAAAGAGGAAGTACGAACCCAGATGCGCGGCGGGACGGGAGAGATCACCATCAGACACCTTGCCTGCGATGAAGAGACGGCACACTGCAGACTCTTCGCTCACATAACCATTCCGCCGGGCAGCAGCATCGGACCCCATTCCCACAGCGGTGAAACAGAATACTACTACATACTCTCAGGATCGGGACTGGTCAGTGAAGATACCGGAGAGAAGCACGTCAGCGCCGGCGACCTGGTCATCACCGGCGGCGGAGCATCCCACAGCATCGCCAATACCGCAAGCGATCCCCTGCAGTTCATGGCGGTGATCCTCCTTGACTGACCGCAGGTGAGGCTGAAACCATTGAAGTTCTCAACAGTCTGCGTGTTCTGCGGATCAAGCAGAGGAGTTAGAGCAGAGTATGCTCAGGCTGCAGCGCTGATGGGCAGGACCCTGGCAAGGCAGCACATCACCCTTGTCTACGGGGGCAGCGGGATCGGACTTATGGGCATCATGGCCCGGTCAGCTCTCGAACTTGGAGGAAGAGTCACCGGGATTATTACCAGTGATCTTAAACAGCAGACAGCGCACCTGGAGGTAAGCGAACTGGTGGTAACCAGCTCTATGCATGAGAGGAAAGCTGCAATGTACGCCCGCTCCGACGCGTACATTGCTCTCCCCGGCGGCATCGGCACCATGGACGAGCTGTTTGAATGCCTTGTCTGGAATCAGCTCGGCATCCATACAAAACCGGTAGGCCTGCTGAATACATGCGGATTCTTCGATCCCCTCATTGCGTGGCTCGAGCACATTACCGCTGAGCAGTTTATGCAGCCTGAGCACCTGGATATGCTCGTCTCCCGGGAAGACCCGGAATTATTAGTAGATGCTCTGGAGAGTACCGCACCGGAGCACCATCCCAAGTGGGCAGGACTCCCTGAGAGCGGGGTCTAGCTGATGATCAACCGTTGAGATACATTGATCGTGAGGAGGAGATCCATGAGACGATACGCTTCAGCAGCCGCACTGGCACTTATGATCATCCTGGGCTCCAGAGTGTACGCAGAGGCGCCCTACAACGGATGGATGCAGATACAAACAGATTATCTGCTCATCATATTCGAACCCCAGGACCTGTCATATGCCCGGCAGATAGCGGAATTCGGAGATGATGCATATCTGAAGCTGGCTGAACTGCTGAACCACTTCCCGTCAAAAAGGATACCCGTCGTGCTTGCAGGGAGAACCGCGGCAGCCAACGGCTTTTACTCTCCCATGCCCCATTCAGTCACCGTGTTCATTACGAGCCCGCCCTCACGGTTCCTCGGATCCCGGACTGAGCACTGGCTGGAAAACCTCCTCATCCATGAACTTGCCCACTACATCCACCTGACCTCCCCGGTCGGGCCGGCGAGAGTGCTGGCACCTATATTCGGACCTGATGCAGCCGCCATGAACACCATCTTCATGCCAGGCTGGTGGCTTGAGGGAATCACCACCTGGGCAGAAAGCGCCTTAGCGCCGGGGGGAAGGGGCGACGCTCCGTTTTTCACCCTCACCTACAAGGCACCGGTTCTGGAGGAGACCATGTGGTCTCTGCAGCAGAGCGCCTACCAGTCAGCATACCCGCCAAGGGGCAGGATATACGTAGCCGGTTATCTCTTCACCAGCTACCTTATGGAGCGGTTCGGCCATGATGTATACTACCGCATTAATGCCAGATTCGCCGCTTTCCCATTCTTCGGCATCGGTCCTGCAGTCAGGAGAGAAACGGGCTATGATGCACAGGAGCTCTACGCAGACATGGTGCGGATGCTCTCCGACCGTTTTGCAGAAGATGCGGGCATGCCTGCTGCCGGCATGCCCTTTTCTCCCCGGAAGACGGGAGACTACCACATTCCCGTGATGACGGATACCGGACCGGTCGGCATTATCCGCACCCTCGAACTGGGGAGCGCCGCAGTCCGCTACCGTGAAGACGGATCTGTTGAGGTCATCCGCAATCTGTCAGTGACCGATCCCCAGTCATTCAACCCGTCTGCCTGCGGAAGATTTGCGGTATATGCTTCCTACCAGGCTCCCGTGTCCCACAGTGCATCCATCGCCCTGGCGGAGGTAAGCTGGGCAGATGTGCATCTCATGGAACTGGATACCGGAACGGTCACCCGGATTACCGAGGGAAAGCGGCTGTTCCATCCGGTGCTCTCTCCCGACGGATCCAGCATTGCAGCGATAGAACGTACGGGGACGCGCTACCGGCTTGTGCATGTCGACCCGGTGACAGGCGATGTATCGGTGCTCTACGATCCCCCGGGAGCCTCTGTTTATGAACCGAGATTCTCCCCGGACGGAAGCGTGCTGGCAGCTGTTGAAGTAAAGGCAGGAGAGTCAGCGCTGATCATTGCTGACAGGAATAACCAGGTCTCCCATATCATCCCCCATGCGGACGGCGGAATCTACCGCCCCAGATTTACCCGTGACGGGCACCTGCTCTTCGGTTCAGACAGGGACGGATCCCTGGCGCTCTACCGGTTTAACCCGGAAACCGGTGAACTCTTCCTGGTGCTGGAGGACCCGGTCGGGGTATTCGGCGCCGAACCGGTGCGGGAAGGATTCATCTTCGGCACCTACCGAAGCAGCGGACATACCCTCAGATATAGCGAAGCAGACCTTGCAGGAATTCCCGCAGATCTTTCCGATGCATCCGGTATTCCAGAACGGGAATTGGAACCCCCGAAGCAGTATGCAGCAAAACCGTACCGCGACTTCCCCAGGCCTGGGCTGTGGCTGCCCCTGCCTGATGTGGACGCATACGGAAACCTCTCCCCCGGGGCCTGGGGTATAATGCGCAGCATCCTGGGGCGCCATGCTGTGTCTGCCTCAGCAGCATGGAACATTCCCCATGCACAGCCGATAGGCATAGCTGAATACCTCTTTAATCCCGGCTGGGGTTCCCTTTCAGTCTATGGATCCTCCCGGTTCCATGCTGACCCCAATGGTGATCCCTACCGGGAGCATATCTTCAGTATTGCCCTTAGTCTCCCCGTACTGCAGCGATCCTATGCGTATGGGAGAGACCTGGCACAGGTAAGCAGTCGGCTGCAGCTTGGAAGCTATCCGTACGGGTATGCCGCCATTACAGCCCAGGCATCGTACGGGTATTTGAGATACGCAGCGCCTGCGGAATTTTTCGGAAGCCATGGATTCTCCATCCTGGGGGGATCCCATTTCATCTTTCCAGCCCCAAGCGAGCCGTGGGGTGCGGAGCCGTATATGCAGGCCTCCATGCAGGCATCCATGCCCGGCCGTCTGCCGTTGGTGCGTCTTGAACTTGGACTCAGGACTAGTACCTTCAGTGATGTGAGCACTGCCCTTCCACCCCGGGGCTCTCCACCCTGGATACCCGAAGCGGATGCGCGCGCCAAGGCCCAGGGAAGCCTGCTGGTCCGGTTGCCCCTGGGACTGTTTGATCAACCTATTCCCTTCGGCGGCCTGACGGGTGCTGGACTAACTGCATTCATCCAGAGCGCTCTGTACGGAGACAGCGGGAGCATATTCTGGCAGAAGGAGCTCTACGGCGGAGCTGAACTGACTACGGAACTGTCCCTCGGAGGCCTCGCTTCGCTGAGACCTTCCGTTGGGATAACTGCTGATCTCATGACAGGGTCCCTCCATCCCTACTTCGACCTGAACATATCCACATGGATAGGTTCCCGCGCTGAAGTTGACCAATTCACTCTGCGCCGATAATGTGTCATAGTGTTACTTGAGTAATGGTACGGAATAGGATATACCTTGGAATGAGGAGAGGAACTATGAGCAGACGAGTTGTCATAGCAAACGATCATGGAGCTGTCGCGGTGAAGCAGATCATCCTGGAGCACCTCATACGCAGGGGATTTGATGTACGCAATCTGGGAGTCGACAGCGAAGAATCAGTCGACTATCCCGACATGGCACAGACGGCTTGCCGTGAGTACCTGGAGGGCTCCTATGCTTTTGGCGTCCTCTGCTGCGGTACGGGCATTGGAGTATCCATATCGGCAAACAAGATATCGGGCATTCGCTGCGCCCTGCCCCAGAACAGTTATGCGGCACGTATGGCCCGGGAGCACAACAACGCCAACTTCATCGCATTCGGCGGACGGATATCCTATGCTGAACCGGTGACCGACATGCTCGATGCGTTCATTGATACGGAGTTCGAGTGCGGGCGGCATGCCGTCAGGGTCGATAAGATCATGGGACTTGAGACCTGCTAGAAATTCCTCCGGCACCTATGTTCCTGCAGCTGGTTCTCAGCTATGTTCCGGCTAAGATCCCAGCCTGCTTGCATGCTGAAAAAATAATTCCAGTGCATCCCCATCTGGTACGCTTCATCAATGAGAGATGTCATCTCAGGGGAAGAACGGGGGGATGGGGCAGCAGCTCTGAAAACAGGTACCTGGATCTGACTCCTTCTGTCCCGCAGAGGTATACCGGCATGTCGGGAGCGCAGAATTCAGCAAGCACCTGCAGGCACTGGCCGCAGGGAGGCACCGGGTTCTCTGCTTCAGCAAGCACCACCAGGAATGAGAAGGGAACCTTGCCTTCAGCAGCTACAGCCTGCAGTACGGCATTGCGCTCCGCACAGATCGTAGCACCGTAGCTTGCGTTCTCCACATTACATCCCGCATAGATGCGTCCGCTCGCCTGAGATACGATGGCCGCCCCGACCTTGAACCGTGAGTAGGGTGCATAGGCATGGGATCTCGCCCTTCCTGCCGCATCCACCGCCTGAGTGAGCTCTGTTTCAGTCATGGGATGTCTCCTCTTTGCCTTTGCTCCTGATGAACCATGCGTGTCTGCAGGATCAGCCGTGGCCGCATTGCGCTATTGCATGATATTATAGCATACAAGATTATTCAACACAAAACAGAGGGAGAATCTATGGTACATACGCATAAAGGGTGCAGCCCGAACGTCTCAAAGGCTGCGTACCTCGCACCGAGCGCAGAGATAGTCGGGGATGTCACCCTCGGCCGGGATGCTTCTGTGTGGTTCAATGCGACCATCAGAGGAGATTTAGCTGGGATCACCATCGGGGAGAACACAAATATCCAGGACAATGCGGTCATTCACGTGAATACCGATATGCCTGTTTTCATCGGCAGCAATGTCACGGTGGCTCACAGCGCCGTGATCCACGCGTGCACCATCAGGGACTGCTCGCTCATCGGCATGGGCGCCATTGTCCTTGACGGAGCGGTCATACAGGAGAATTGTCTCGTGGGAGCCGGAGCGCTGGTGCCGCCGAATAAGACCTACCCGCCGGGGAGCCTGCTTACGGGAACACCCGCTCGGGTGGTGCGGCAGCTGACCTGTGAGGAGATTGCGAATCTCCATGAACAGCCGCTGAGGTATGTTGAAAAGGCCAGGGAGTACGCCGGCGAGGAATCCTGAATTGTCCCTGTCATGTTTCCCAAAGGGATGATGTCTGCGCACTGACAAATCTCCCGGTTCCGGGCATCCCCAGGTACTCGCCCTCATGGATGAGCAGTTCTCCCCTCCGCAGCACACTGCGCACCCGTCCGGTCACCTCCAGCCCTGCGTATGGTGTGTAGCCTGCGGCACTGTGCTGGGATGCATCAGTTACCGTCCATACCGGACGGGGATCGAATAGTACGATATCCGCATCGGACCCTGCTGCCAGGAGACCTTTCTGCGGAAAGATGCCGAAAATCCTTGCGGGCAGTTCCGTCATCATGCGCACTGTCTGGTACACCCCCATGGGCTCACTGAACAGCGTATAGGCTATGGACAGAAGCAGTTCCGTACCGGGTATTCCCGGCAGTATCTTCCTGCAGTCATGGGATACGCTTTTCTGCTCCCTGGTGAAGGAG